>CAYQSL010000225.1:0-2896 GCA_964420165.1 uncultured Gammaproteobacteria bacterium
CGTTGTAATCCATTCCTTAATCTCCCCTTAATCCTCTTATGTTAACTCTCTGGCAAGGGTAAGGGTATGTATTTTTTTCATAGAGTTATAGTTTTATTTCTTGTTCTGATAATTATTAGTCAAGAGGTGCAAGCATTTTATTTACATGAAGCTGGGCACAAAGTTTTCTCAAGAAGAGCCACTATTAAAAATTTAAGCGCCGAATGTGGTCCAATGCCTCCAGATGCGAGTAGTCAAGAGTATATAGATTGGATGATGTGTGGTGCAGCTCAACCAGCACCTCCACTACCAATTCCACCTATAGTATTACCGGAACCTTTGCCACCGGTACCACCAATGCCAGATCCTGCGCTAATACCTGTTGCCCTGATAGATCACTGTGTACCGGTTAATGCTTTAAGGGACACTATTAAAGAAGGCAATAACAATTTGATAAATCAATTAACTGCTTTGGTTAATAGCCTGTCAGAAATGATTTCAAAGATGCAAAACTATTTAAATCAAATTTCATCAACAAATATTGCAGTACAAAAAACTTTCCTAGCTATGCAGCAAACCAGTGTTTGTACAGCTCCTGGTTATACTAGCGAAGATTGGTCTAATCATAATCCAGATACTAGTTTTCAAATTATGCAAGATGCATTAGGTTCAGCTCGGAGTCTTTTGAATAGAGTTAATTCCTTATTAAGTCAAGCTAATGATAGGAGATCTCAATTAGACTCTATAGCTTGCACGGAAGACAACTATTCCACAGTTACAAATCAATTAAGTGATATTTCTAGTAATCTTGCAGATGATGTTTTGGAAGCGATGGAATTTCCGCAACAGAAAGCCGAAATTGCTAGTAATTTTTCAGCTGAAGCTTCTTTATTTAAAAGTAAAATTGCCAGCTTCTTAGCTATTGTTGATGGGATCTTGACGGCACATTCACCCATTAATGTTCCCACTATTATAAATGAATGTGATCCTGGAATTAGTCCTGCAAGCAAACGTAGAAAATTTGCAATTAAGCAAGTGCCATTGAGAAAAAGAGTGGCGCGTTTGATAGATGGTCTAAGAAACCTTGCAGATCAATTGCCAGAAGTACCAGTGTTTTAATAGAAAAAAAGTACTTTTGACCCCTTTCAATTTTAATTTGGCATTGCTATAAGTAATTTTGTTAGGGGGGACAAATGTATAAGTATCGAGATTCGGAAGAATTCAGAGCCAAATTATATTTTTTATTAGGGTCTATTTTATGTACACCATTTTGCATGGAGGCATTAGCTTTATTAAGAAGAGAAACAGAGTTTACCTTATGGGCATTTTTACTTGATTTATTTTTCTTTGTAGCAGGTGTTTATATAATTTGTTTTAGTTATTCTATAATGTATGAGAGGGATGAGAAGAGTAAATGATTGATAATGAGACTTTTGGTATTTTAATGGTAGTATTATCAGTGATTTTTGCTGGAAGTCTTTTCCATTATGGTCTTGGAGTTTTACCAGGAAGAAGAATGAAAGCACATGAGGAAGCTAGAGAAGCTTACCTAAAGGCAATTACACCTTCAATAGATTACGCTTAACTAAGCTTTCGCAACAGATTTACTAAACAACTTTCTGATCAATAAAATATCTCTTAAAGCGCTTTCTAATTTATCAGTAGGGATCATATTAGGACCGTCTGATAAAGCCTCATCTGGTCTTGGATGAGTTTCTGCAAATATACCTGTAGCGCCAGCTGCAACTGCAGCTTTCGCCAGTATCGGAGCAAAGTGACTATTGCCTAAAGACTTATCGCCACCAGCACCTGGAAGTTGGCATGAATGAGTCGCGTCAAATATAGTTCTGATGCCCATTTGATGAGCTTGCTCGAACATACGCATATCAACTACAAGATTGTTATAACCAAAGCTATTACCACGCTCGCAAATAAAAACATTGTGATTGCCAGCTTCATGGCATTTATCTACGATGTTCTTTACTTCAGGTGGTGAAAGGAATTGACCTTTCTTGATATTGAGAACTTTGCCAGTTTCTGCAGCCGCAACAATTAAGTCAGTCTGTCTACAAAGGAAGGCAGGGATTTGGATAATGTCCAGAACTTCAGAGGCAGACTTGATTTGACTAGATTCGTGTACGTCTGAAACTACAGGAAAGCCAAAGTCATTTTTGATTTTTTGTAATAACTTAAGACCGTCATCTAGACCTGGTCCACGGAAACCTTTAATAGAACTACGATTAGCTTTATCGTAGCTAGCTTTAAAAATCCAAACTACCCCATCAGTTAGCTCTTCTTCTTTAAGCTTGTTAGAGATTCTTTCAATAGATCTAGCAATATCATAAAGTATAGATTCTGATTCAATTACGCAAGGCCCTAATAGTATAGGGAAGCTGTTTTCTTGCATGATCTTGTGCTTGAAATTCATGATTTAATCATAGCGTATTAATAATTGCCTTAATGAGGGATCAAATTTATTGCATGACAATCGGATTCAATCTTTATTCTAATTTCTTTTTTTCTTCGATTTTTTACTTTATTTACTTTGTTAAACTGTCTCGCCAGGTTGTTTTCATAGGGACTTTCTTTTGCTAAGTTAATTGCTTTTGAAGCATATCTCAGAGTGTTTTTTCTATATGTCAAATTTTTCTTTTTTGGTCTTAATTTTATAAATGTTGGTGAATTTTGAAGCTTTTGTTTACGTCTATATTTCCTTACATTAGTTGATAAATACTTGATAATTGTTGAATTTCTAAAGTTGATTTTATCTCCTAGTTCAAAGCCAAGATATTGTAGGAATTTTTTTTCTTTGGTTTTATTCAAAGGAAAAACTAAAGATGTATGCTTACTTTCATTTCTTTTTAAAGAAATTTTTTCTAAATTATTATCAAGGCTTGATTGTATTAAAGCTTTGAGT
>CAYQSL010000226.1:0-2892 GCA_964420165.1 uncultured Gammaproteobacteria bacterium
GTCTAGATTTGATATTTCTAGATTTGGTTCTGAAGTATTTAGAGCGACTCCAAGGCAAGCAGATTTGATTATTACCGCAGGTACTATCACACGTAAAATGGCTCCTGCACTGGTAAGACTTTATGAGCAACTTCCTGAACCTAAATATGTAATTGCTATGGGTGCATGTACTGTAACTGGTGGCATGTTCCATGACAGCTATTCAGTGGTTCAAGGTGTTGATCGCATTATTCCAGTTGATGTTTATGTGCCGGGTTGCCCACCGCGTCCAGAAGGCTTATTGCATGGGCTTTTCACCTTGCAACGTAAGATTCGTAAAGAGAAGCTTGGTAATAGACATGCAACTTCACAAACACATAAACTACAAGCAAAACCAGTTGATGAAGAGACTGGTTTATTAATCAAAAAGAGTTAAATTATGAACGAAGAAATTAAAGCAGCTGAAACAGCAGCAGCACCAACTACTGCGACTATAGAGCCTGGAGAATTTGCACAAGTTTTATCAGGGAAAAATATCAAAGTTAATTCTCTGGGCAAAAGTGCTTCTGGTACTGAAATGATAGAACTAGAACCGGCTGATTTAATTGCTGCAGTTAAAGAGCTTAAAAAAACTAAACAACTTAACTTCCTTAACTACATGACTGCAGTTGAAGTTAAAAAGGGCTACCAAAATATTATTCAAATTGATAATCTTGATGAGAAAAAATATTTAGTGATTAAAGTCACTGTGCCTAAAGACAATCCTGTAATCCCGTCACTGACAGAGCTTTATCCAAGTGCAAATTGGCTTGAAAGAGAAGCGTACGATATGATTGGTATAACTTTTGAAGGTCATCCAAATTTAACTAGAATTTTAAATCCTGATAAGTGGGAAGGTTATCCTTTACGTAAAGATTATATTGGACCTGTGGATGAATTGAATCAACCGCTGAAGTACGTTTCTAAAAATTAAAGAACCATCATGTCTTGTATAAGTTTTTTCTCGTCCGCGACTTTGTTTGAAATGAAAGTGTCTAGAAGAGCACTATAGCCATTTAAGTCACCGATTTGGTTTTTGAGTTGAGTGTCTCTCATTCTTGCAATGAATAAATGTTCGTTAACCATTGCTTGTTCTTCACCGTAATATTTTTTGCCAAGAGCATTGCCGACAAAACCGCCTACTGCTCTACCAACGCCGAAACCAAAAATGCTTCCCATTGGACCGCCCATTGCACCGGCTGCAATACCGATCATGCCGCCAATACCTTGAGCGCGGAAATTGATATTGTTCATCTTGGTCTCAATTTCACCAACTCGTTTGGTCATTGTAAAAGTGTCTTGGAAGTTACTTGCGACCAGTTGCTTCATGGTTTTATCCATGTCGTCGACTTCTACTTTCCATGCAAACGGATCGTATTCTGGCGCTTGTTGCGTATAATTGATAAACATAGCAGGGGCTCTCTTTTTATTCCTTAGGGTTAGTTAGATTTAATTAGTTCGTTAGTTTTTTTCAGAGTTTCTTTTTCTGATTTAGCTACTTCTAACCAAAATTGCTGGTTAATTCTTGCATGACCTAAAAGTTGTCTAACAGTTGATTGCAACTGTGTAGCAGCTTGTTGGTCGCCAATTCCTAGAATGGCTTGTTGCATGAGTTGATCAGCAAAGGCGTTATCAGCTTCTGATTGCGCTACAAGCGAATCAGCATCTGCTAGTCTTTCTGCTGGGTTTATATAGGGGACTGATTGATACATTGTCATAACTCTGACTATGTACAATACCAACCTTATGTTTGGGTTAAGGAATAGATTCTTTTTAAAAGGTTACTAAACTGCAGCGCCTTCAGTCTTAAGCCAATCTTCAAAGGCAATAATATCAGGAATAAAAAGCTCACCGTTTTCGTCGTTGTTTAGAAAACCTTTGTTTCTAAGTCTGTCAAAGCTTTTAGATACTTGTTTAACATTCACTTCAGCCAATCTAGAGATCTTATTAGTGTTTAAAGGAGGGATTTTAGTACCAGTTGCGGTAACTTTACCGTGTTTCATAACATCTAAATAAAGTGCAAAAGCCACGCGTGCTTCTGCACTAAGCTCAATTTCTCTTTCTTCAGCTGATGCTTCGGAAATAGCTTGGTTTAGATCTAATAGTTCTTCTTGGTTAGACATGGCTTACTTATAATAACATATTCCTTCAAATCACCATTTCTAATACATTTTTTAGCTTATTTTTTAGATTTTAATAAAAACCACGTATAAACACCTATTTATAAGATGTTGGAAGGACCGAAGTTTAAGCGGAAGAAACGACCGTCCCCAGCTAAAGCTCTAATCAATGGGAATCCTATATCAAATCTTAATCCACCCACTACTGGCATATTCAATCTCAGACCAAAACCTATTGATGCAGCTTGGGATAATCTGGTTGTAGCTCTGTTTAATCTAATATCACCACCGATAGCTCCAGCATCAGCAAAAAGTGCAAAACCTACTTTGTGCATCATCTCGTATTTCTTTAGAGCCGGAACTACATTATAAATTGGGGTGCGGAACTCCGCTGTCGTTATAAGTAGTTTATTACCAACACCTAAGTCGGTGAATTGTCTGTAACCTCTAATTCCTGTAAAAGTACCTAATCTGAACTTATTGAATTGAGGCAAAGTACCAAATAAATTCCAACCACCACGAACATTGAATAAGAAACTAGATTCTTGCCCTACTGGAATATAACGAGTAGTACTTGCTGTGAGTTTAGTGTAACTATCAATTTCAGAGAAGCCTGCTGTAGGATTCAATTCAGTATTAGCTTTCCAGCCATCTCTTGGATTTGCATTGTCATCAAGTTCTGTGTAGGTATAGTTTGGTTTAAGACTGACATAAAGTCCATTTACAATTTGTGCATCTCTAATTGCTCTTGCTT
>CAYQSL010000227.1:0-2890 GCA_964420165.1 uncultured Gammaproteobacteria bacterium
TAACCAACTGAGCTACGCCCCCATGTCTTTAAGACTTAAGCGTCCACCACTTTCTCTGGGCAAACTAATCCCTAAAACTGGGAAGATTAAGGGATTGCGGTTTAAAATACGAGCATAAGTATTTCAATGGTTTAATAGAGTAGTTATTAAAAAAGAATTGAATTCCTGAATGCCCAAGAATAGAAACAATAAAGTTCCCACTCTTATCCAAAGTATATTTTTAATTTCGCTGTTAATTACTAGTTTGCCTTTGAATTTTTGCTCTAGGGTGAATGCGGCGGCAATAAAGCCAGCTCCTTTGAAAGCCCAAATCGAATTTCGCGATAAGGCTAGCTTGAATCTAAAGCTTATTCCCGAGACTATAGTTGATACAGAATTAACTTTAGTTGGTGATTTCTTCAGTGCTTATTTGACTAAGCCAAGTGCTGATATTCTGAAAATTCCTTTCGGCTCTCGTCTCATTGGTAGTATCACAGATATAAAGGACTCCAAGTCATTTAATAGAGATGCCAAGCTGCGGGCACATGTAGATCGCATTATGCTTCCAGATGGCAGCGTGGTTAGAGTGAGCGCGGATATTAGTTCTGATGCCAGCGAAGCAACTATTGTCGATGACAAAGCGAAATTTAAAAATATCGCAAAAAAAGTTGCTAAGGAATCTGCTGAACTTAGTGCAAGCGCTCTTGTTGGTGCAATTGACTCAGTACAGATTACTGGTTTAACAGCAGCAATTGCTACACATGGTATATCTGCTGGGGTTGGCGCAGCGATTGGTCTTGGTATGGGCTTAGCTCATACTATTGGCAAAGATGGTCAAACAATTGCTAGTAGTGGATTTAAGCCTTTGAATTTTAAATTAGAATCGGAATTTAAATTACTTGAAGAGATGCCGCTAATGTATGAAAACTTTGATCCCATCTCTGCAAGCTTGCTTGGGATTGATGTAAAAGTAAATTCAATGCAAAAAGTTTTCTCTAAGAACTATGGTGAGTTTATTTTAGTTGAATTGAATTTGACTAATCATACTGATAGAAAACTTTATTTAGGAGATTTTGTCCTGCGCTCTGCTTTCCATGTACTGCCAGTTTATAGTAATCCGCTATTGACTAATAATTATTCTGATTCGATTGCAGCCAAATCAAATGGCACTTATAAAATCGCATTCAGCCTAGGTTCTTATAACAAAAAAGAGAACTATCAATTGATGATAGTAGATCCAGTCACTGACACCATTGTGGCTAATGCTGATATTAATATTGCTAGTTACTTATAAATGAAATCGTCATCCTCGAATTGCGTAGCAATTCGGGGACCCAGTTACCTAGATTCCCAGCCCTTCAGGCTGAGAATGACGTGATACTAACTTCATACGCAACTCTTCAATCGCCTCAACAGCCTGCTCAAAATTCTCAGCAATGTTAACTTTCTTTCTTAGATCAGCTGCACCATACATGCCGCTAGTGTAATTGTTTATATGCCTTCTGCTTTCTTGAATGCCGATGTACTCACCTTTAATCTCAATTAAAGTTTTGCAATGCTTTATCGCTAAATCTAATTTCTCGTTGAAATCAGGTTCAGGAATTTCTTCACCAGTCCTTATAAAGTGATTCACTTGTTTGCTAAACCAAGGCTTGCCCATTGTCCCTCTTGCGATTGCAAGTCCAGCAGCACCACTGATTTCTAGAGCCTTGCGTGCATCGTGGACAGTTTTGATATCACCATTAGCAAAGACAGGAATATCTACAGCTTTAACTACTTCAGCAATTAGCTCCCAATTTGCCGAGCCGGCATATTTCTGTGAGCGCGTTCTACCATGAATAGTAAGTGCCTTGATTCCTTCACCTGCTAAGCCTTTACAGAAATCCGGCGCATTGAGGCTTTGCTGGCACCAACCTAACCTGGTTTTAACCGTTACTGGTAAGTGCGTGGATTTAATTACCGAACGCACTATATCCATAGCCAGCTCTGGCTCGCGCATTAAAGCTGCACCATCCATACCATTTACTATTTTGGCTACAGGGCAACCCATATTAATATCGATGAATTTAGCACCTGAGTCAGTGGCGATCTTTGCTGCATCTGACATTACATCGGGCTCATGTCCGAAAAGCTGTACTCCTGTTAAATTGTCATTTTCAGGGATTTCCATTCTACGTGAATGATCAAATTGTTTTTTGTTTTGATAAGCGTAACTAAGTGATTTAGAACTCAGCATTTCTGTAGCGAGCATGACGTCTGAGTCATACTCTCTGCAGATCATTCTATAAGCTAGATCTGTGACTCCAGCCATAGGGGGGATGTAGACAAAACCATTTAATTCAATGTCGCCGATTTTGATTGTAGAATTTGAATTTTTGCTTTGATAGTTCATATTGGTAATGGATTGCTTCGTTCCTCGCAATGACGCATTATAATTTCTGCAACTCCTTAGTTAAATTATAAATTTCACTTTTAGGTCTTACAAAGCTCTTCAAGCTTTGAATAGTTTTTTCTATTTCAAAAATCTTTTTGCTAGCAATAATTGGATCAGAGTCGCTTGCCATAATTTCGCTTTCGAACATATAAAGTATTTCAATTAAAATTTCTGATTTTATTTCTGCCATAGTCTCAGAACTCTGTATTGATGCAAGTTTCCCCTGCTCTGCAATGCTTACTAGGGATTCCCTTAGCTCGTTGAATTTCTCAATTGCTTCTTCTGAGAACTCTTCTTCATTCTTTGAATTAAATTTTAGAACTTGAGATCTACTTTTAATAGTATTAAGCACTCGATCTTCTTGATCGGCAAAGAGCATAAACATAGTATTCGGTTTAGCTTCTTCAATGGTTTTCAGTAAAGTAGTTGCTGGATCTTTAGTTAGAACATTAGAATGTGCATCTTCTATTATTACTA
>CAYQSL010000228.1:0-2871 GCA_964420165.1 uncultured Gammaproteobacteria bacterium
AGAAAGTCTAATTGACTTTTTCAGTAAAGTTTTTACAACCTCGTCTTCTGATTGAAAATATATTTTAACTAATTGCTTTGCAATCTTGTCCTGGACTACGTTATGCACAAGTCCATAACCCAATTTATGAATAGATTGTTGCAGTTGTTGTGCTGTGATTTTGGTTCTAGGCAATCTAGCATGCAAAGAAGCTTTCTCTATAACCTGCTGTGCAAGCTCATTATCCTGTGATAAATAATTAATAAGTTCTGTACTGAAGGTTGTAACATCAGTAGTTAAGTTCATTAAGTTGTAAATTAAATTCTGCTTACTAGGGAATTCCTTAGTTGCATTTATAATTTCTTCAAGCTTTTTCAAAGCACTTGAAGTCTTACCTAGAAACGCATCTATTTCCTTTGTCTGAGTAGCAGTAGCTTGAGAGCTATTCGCCGAGTTCATCATATCCCTTTAAATCGGCATAGAGATCAAAGGGCTCCATAGGTTATTCAGCCTAATTTAATAGGAGGCTCGTAAAGCTGATAAATATGAGCCATAACAGCCCTATGAGCCTTATGAGCTTAAGGGTTCTTTAAGAAATCTTTAAGGTAAAACTACCGTGCTAGAATCTTAATTCGCTTAGAGAGCCTTATCAATCAATCTCAAGCGCTTTGGAGTAAATAAAACAATGGCCGGCAAAAAAAATGACACTATAATAGTTACCCTTGAATGTACAGAAGCAAGGGCGCTTGGAGTTACTCCTTCTCGCTACACAACTTTTAAGAACAAAAGAACACATACGGCTAAACTTGAGTTAAAGAAATACAACCGTTACCTCAAAAGACACACTGTTCACAAAGAAATCAAATAAGCAGTTTTAACCTGTGATATTTTCAAAATTTTTAATCGAAGATAAGTACAATCAGTACGAAGCTAAAACTCTTTATGATCTAAGCTCAGCAACCCCTGAAGTATTGAGCTTGAATGAGCTTTTTGCTGAGTTCTTCACAGAAGATGAGAAGCAACAAACCTTAGACGAGTTATTGAATCTCAAACTCAGTTACTCTGAACAATTTGGTTTAATGGCAACTCGTCAGAAACTCGCTTCTACTATCTACAAGAACTCTGGACTTAACGCCGAGAACTTTATGATCACCACTGGTGCCTCTGAAGCTATCTTCTTGGTCTTCTCCACACTGTTTAATGCTGGCGATAAAATCATTGTGCAAAAGCCTATCTATCAATCGCTCTATCAGATTGCACTTGATAGAGGGATTGAAATCATTGATTGGGACTATGAAATCAAGCAAAGCTTTACTGAGAATTTAAATACTCTCAGCAAGCTCCTTATGAACTATCCCGAAGCTAAAGCCCTGGTTATTAACAATCCTAATAATCCTTTGGGCATCGGGTTTGATGAGGGGCGCTTAACTCAAATCTCTAAACTTATCGAAGAGAGACTTTTAATTGCAGATGAAGTAGCTCGCGGTATCAGTCTTAAACCAATTAAATCTGCAATAGAAGTTCATCATAATTCAATTGTGATTTCAGATCTAAGTAAATCATATTCATTACCAGGATTGCGTTTAGGTTGGGTTGCTTGCAAATATCCTAGTTTGTTTGAAAAACTATCTGCACAGAAAAACTATCTTTCGCTAAGATCACCTATTCTTTCAGAATTAATTGCTGAAAACGTTCTAGATCATCATTTAGAGATTGCTGCTAAAAACCAAAAACTTATTGCAGAAAATCTTGATCGTGTTTTTTCAGTGGACCCTCGCGAAAATTTTTTCGAATGCGACTTTGATAAAAATGAAATTCTTGGGCATTGTATCTTTCCAAAACTTACTAAAGATCAAAACTACCTAAATCAATTATTTGTGGGACATGGGATTTTTATTGCTGAAGGCAAGCTTTTTGGTAAACAATATCAAGAGCGCATTAGAATTGGGCTTGCAAAGAATCAATTCAAGAAATAAAGCTTATCTGCTAATATTGGGAACTGATGCAAACTATGAAAATCAGCCAGCCTAGATATCTAGAACACCGTTACGGTGACAACTACAAGATTGTTTTTGATACTTTTTTACTTACACATCTTGCAAATGTCTGCAAAGAGAAAACTACTCAACCAACTTTCAATTACATCATTAGAGATTTATACTCTCATCTAGTAAAAGAAGTTATTAATCAAGAATTCCCAACTAAAACAGATACTGTTAGAACACGCATGGCAGATATTTCTGAGCGTGGTTTTTGGACAGGAGAGATTATAGAACCTGAAACCAAAGTTGTGGTAGTTGATATAGCCCGCGCAGGAGCTTTACCTGGTGAAACTTGTTTTACCTTAATTAACCAAACTATTAATCCAAATCTAGTTCGCCAAGATCATTTGTATATGGCACGCAAAACCAATGAAGCTGGGCAAGTAATTGGCGTAGATTGGACAGGTTCTAAAGTTGGTGACACTAAAGATGAATCTATAGTTCTAATCCCAGATCCTATGGGTGCTACAGGATCTTCAATTTCTAAAGCAATTGATTTTTACAAAAATGAAATTCCTGGTACTGCTAAAAAATTCATTTCTTTGAATTTAATTGTCACACCTGAATTTATCAAAAGACTTAAAGATGATCATCCTGATGTTTTAGTCTATGCACTTAGATTAGATCGTGGTGCTAGTCCAGCAGATATTCAAGACACTATTCCAGGCACTTACTGGGAACAAGAAAGTGGTCTAACTCCAAACCAATACATAGTCCCTGGTGGCGGTGGTTTTGGTGAGTTGATGAATAATTGTTATTGCTAATTACTGACTTTTACCATACCATATATTTGTAAGTGTTACAATTGGTATATGAGCAAATTAAAAGAAAAAACAATATGGTTCTGCAA
>CAYQSL010000229.1:0-2861 GCA_964420165.1 uncultured Gammaproteobacteria bacterium
AGAGTTTAATTCTGGCAAATTCATTTTATAAGTCAAATAGTCCAATGATTTTCGTGGTGCAAAGTCATTACGACGCACAAATTTTCCACAGAGAGATTAAGAACCTCTGTCCTACTAAAAAAGTTTTATATTTTCAATGCCAAGAGGTATCTCCTTATGATCAAATCAACTCCGATGTTGGTGTTTTAAATTCTCAATATGAAATTTTTGAATCTTGGAGCCGCAATGAAAGCTGCTTTATAGTAACCACTATCAAAGCCTTTTCCCAGCTGTATCTCAATAGAGATCTATACCAAAGCAAAACTTTAACTCTAACTAAGTCTAAGACTTACAACACAGAAGAGCTTGCAAAAGAATTAGTTTTACTAGGCTACGCCAGAGAACCTTTAGTTGAGAATCGTGGACAATTCAGTCAGCGTGGAGATATTGTTGATATTTATCCAATTGTCGGTGAAGCAATGAGGATTGAATTCTTTGGTGATGAAGTTGAAACTATACGTAGCCTAAATACCAGCACTCAAAGATCAATCAAAAAAGCTGAGGGTGTTACTATACATCCACGCTTCTTAATTGTTAGAGCAGAAGGGGATAATCTCTCTGAAAAGATCAAAACTATTGCTGAGAAAAATGGCATTGAAAATTTTAATTACAGCGAAGATCTTTACTGGGAAGGCGTTGAATATTATAGAGGACTCTTAGACCAAGGCTCAAGTACTCTATTTCAGTACATTCCAGACACTACTCAAGTAATTTTTGATGAGTGGCAAGATTTAATTAATTCAGCGCTTGACTGGGATAACAAACAGAAAAATTTATATAGAGAAGGTTTAGAACAGTGTAAATTAGTCCCGCTAAAAGATGAACTGCATCTAAATTATGAGGTCATCAAAACTACATTTGATAAATTCAAAAGCAAGCTTTATTTACAAATGACTCCAGAAACAGTAGAAGGAGTTTTCGATAAAGAAATCAGTTATCAGATTACTTCTTATCCAAGCGAAAAATTTTCTAGCAAGGTTGAAGAGTTTGTAGACTTCATTAGAGCTAAGCTTCAAGAGAAGCAAAACATTATAATTTTCAGCGAGCAACCTCAACGTGTTCTTGGCATTTTAAAAGAGTGGGACATTGGTGCCATCTACAATAATACCGATGATTCCTTAGAGAGCCTTCTAACAGATGACTTTGGTAAAGTCGTTATCCAAAGAGATGGTCTTGAAGAAGGCTGTAAGTTACCAGATTTAAACCTAGTCATTCTCACTGATAGAGAGCTTTTCGGCAGAAGTAGGCAAGCTGTTGCCAGACAAAAAAACATCCGTGAAACTGGTGCTAAAACCGCTAAGAACTTCTTTACAGACATCGCAGAACTTAATCCCGGTGACTATGTTGTACATTACAAACATGGTATCGGACTTTATAAAGGTACTGAGTATCTTGAGTTTGATAAAGGACTTTTAAAACAAGAGTATTTAGCAATTGAATATGCTGATGAAGCCAGAGTTCTCATACCTGTAGATCAAGTCAACTTACTTTCTCGCTTCAATATCAATCAAGATGTTAAACCAAGACTCTCCAAACTTGGTGGGACTGAATGGGAAAGAACCAAAAGCAAAGTCAAGAAGTCTGTCAAACGTATTGCTGAAGACTTAATCAATCTCTATGCAGTCAGAGATAAACAAAAAGGCTATAAATATCCACCTGATACTCCATGGCAAATTGAAATTGAAGATGCCTTCCCTTATACTGAAACCGAAGATCAACTGAAAGCAATTGAAGCGGTTAAGAGTGACATGGAGTCTGAAAAGCTTATAGATAGATTGATCTGTGGTGATGCTGGTTATGGAAAGACTGAAGTAATTATTAGAGCTGTATTTAAAGTCATTATGGAAGGCAGGCAAGTTTCTATTCTTGTGCCGACAACGGTACTTGCTCAACAACATTTCAATACCTTTAGCGATAGATATGCACCTTACCCAATTAGAATTGGTTTACTGAGCAGATTTAAAACAGCTAAAGAGCAGCGTGATGTAGTAACTAAACTCAAACTTGGTGAAATCGATTTAGTTATAGGTACACATAGAGTTTTACAAAAAGATATTCAATTTAAAGATCTTGGTCTATTAATAGTCGATGAGGAGCAGAGATTTGGTGTATCTCACAAAGAACGACTTAAATTATTCCGTAAAGATCTAGATGTTATATCGATGTCAGCAACACCGATTCCTCGTACCTTACACATGGCATTAACAGGTATTAGAGATATCAGCTTAATCTCCACACCTCCTACCAATAGAAAGCCCGTCAAAACTTATGTCGGCGAGTACCGTGATTCAATTATTCGCAATGCTATTCTCCATGAACTTGAAAGAGGTGGAAAAATATTTTTTGTCCACAATAGAATTGAGAATATTGAATCAATCGCTTTTACAGTCCAAGAGCTAGTTCCAGAAGCTTCAGTAAGATTTGCTCACGGACAAATGCAAGATAGAGAGCTTGAAGATGTAATGTTCTCTTTTGTTAATAATGAATTTGATGTACTTGTAAGTACTACTATTATTGAAACCGGCTTGGACATCCGTGACGCAAATACCATTATTATCAACCAAGCAAATATTTTTGGACTATCGCAGCTTTATCAATTACGTGGTCGTGTTGGTAGATCAGATACGCAAGCCTATGCTTATCTTCTATATGATCCACTTAAAGAAATGAGCGACACCGCAAGAGAAAGGCTCAAAGCAATTAGAGAATTAACCAACCTAGGATCTGGTTACCAACTAGCACTTAGAGACATGGAGATTCGTGGTGTCGGCAATGTCTTTCGTTCAGAGCAAAATCTACAAATCCTATCAGTCGGATTTGAT
>CAYQSL010000230.1:0-2852 GCA_964420165.1 uncultured Gammaproteobacteria bacterium
CGTAGCCCTCTGCTACCATCGAAACTCGCAGTTTTTTCACTGCTTCTTTAATCATATGAGAAATTCTTGATGGAGTAACTCCAAGCTTGTCTGCAACTTCATTTCCGCTGAGACAATCATAGTAACGTAACTCTATAACTTCTCGTAAGTTACTTGGTAATTTAGAAACAGATTTTTTCAAACTTGTTTTCATCGAGAGTAACTCAAGTCTTTCAAGTTCATCAACTTGATTAGTATCAGCTGGAGAAAAACCTAGTTCTTCTTCCATGCCTTCAACTGACATAATTACTTCGAAAACAGCCTTACGAGCATCATCAAAACTTTTAATTTCAGTAGTCTCAGTTGGATCTGGCGTAGCCTGCTCTGCAGCACCCTCAGGAGTAGCTTCTGGACTTCCATCTACGGCTACAACCGTTTTAACACCATACCAACCCTGTCTTGAGCGAATTTCATCCTTCATTGCCCATTTAACAGATTGAGCAATATAGCTTGAATTAAATTCAGTATCTTCGTTTAACTTTGCACTTTCAATAAGCTTGTTAACAGCAATCAAGCCAGTATTAACCATTTCCTCGTAACTAATTATCTGCTTGGATTTGTTTTGAGATTCTTTTCTAGCGATCATTTCTACGATCGGCATAAATTTAGCGATGTCTTTAGCGCTATTCTTAGAATTAATTTTTAGAGATTTGATTTTATCTTCTTGAGTAGACATTCTTATTTTACGTTAACGTATTGACGCGTTAAAAAGCGACGTAATATTAGATATACCATAAAGATTTTGAAACTAAACCAAAGTAAAATTACAAAAGCATTTTTTTATGAGAGAATGGGTCAATATGCGCGGAATTATCTTTGCAGCAGGCATGGCAACTAGGTTAGGAGATCTAACTGAGAATCTACCTAAATGTTGTTTACCAATAAATGAATCGGAAACCATTCTAGAAAGAAATCTCAAATTAATGAGTCAATATGGTTTTACTGAGATTGTAATTGTCACTGGACATGCGGCAGATGAGATCGAAAAAGAAATTCAAAAAACTACAGAGAGAACTTCTAATATTAGTTCCGTAGAACTAATATTCAATGAGCACTATAAAGACCGCAACAATATTTACACTGCATACTTAATCAGAGATCTTATCGATGAAAATACTTTGATATTTAATTCAGACATTGTTTATGACGAGCGTATTCTAGCTATTAGTGTCGATGCAATGAAAGCAAATAAAGAAAGCTTTATGATCGTGGACAATAGCGAAACTTTAGTTGATGAAGATATGAAAGTTTTACTCAATGAACAAAAAAATATTATACGAATTCACAAACAACTTGATAATCAAAAGTCATTTGGAGAATACATTGGAATTTTAAGGCTTAGTAATAATGATTCTGCTAAATTCAAAGCCTCTCTTGAAAATATGATAAATAATGGCATCTACGATAAATATTACGAAGATGCTCTTGATAGAATTACTAGTGACTTGAAGTTAAAAGCTGTTTCCACTGAAGCCTATGGCTGGACTGAAATTGACACTAAAGAAGATTACCAAAAAGCAAAAGATTTAGAATGCGTCAAATTACAATACCAAAAGAACTAAAAATTGCAGACGATTATGCTGCTTTGCTAACTGTGATTGAAGATTTAATCACCGAAAATTTAATTGCTAAAATTTATATTTTTGCAGGCACCTATGCAAGCTTTATTCTTGGTAACGAACTAGCAAAAGACTTGGATAACTCATCTCATATAAAAAGCTGTAAAATAAATTATCAAATAGTCAACGATCAGGATTTACTTCACGAAAGTGATTTAAGTCAAAAACTTGATAACAATTGGCTTTTAGCCATTGGTGGTGGCAAGGTTTTAGATCAAGTAAAATATCTAGCAGCTAAAACTAATTCAAAATTTATTAGCGTACCAACTCTAATTTCACATGATGGTATCTGCTCACCAGTTGCAGTCTTAAATGGCAAAAGTTACGGAGCAGTGATGCCTTATGCTTTACTGGTACCTTTATTCATTATCAAAGATGCTAGCACTGCACAAATTCAATCTGGAGTTGGTGATTTGATTGCTAATTTATCTGCAATAGAAGACTGGAAACTGGCAAACAAATACAAAGGTGAAGAGATTGATAGCTTTGCTGCAATGCTCTCAAAACAGTCTGCCATGAGCGTTATATCCATCTTAGAGACACAGCTTAAACTTAAAAACAATAAGCAGAATTGGTCTAAGGATTTCATACATGAAGAATTTTTTCTTAGATCATTAATTGAAGCACTTGCAATTTCTGGAATCGCTATGAGTATTTGTGGTAACTCAAGACCTTGCTCTGGTGCTGAACATATGATCTCTCATGCTATTGATGAAATCTACGGGCATGGAGTCAAAGCCTCACATGGCATTCAAGTTTTAATTGCAACACTTTTCCTAGAAAGCCTTAGAGGTTACGATTTGATCAAAAGCATTTTTTCTCAAGCGCATGATTTCGATTTAAGTTTAGATAAAGTTGATTTTGAAAAGCTAGAATACAACTCCATTCTATTTAAGCTACTGGCTGAACTAGACTTCCCGACTAAGTTTGCAGACATAGGCATAGATTCAACTGAGCTAAAAAGAATCATTCAGCTTGCACCACAAACGCGTAAAAATCGTTTTACTATTTTGGATTTGTTTTTGAATACAGAAGCAAAAGCGTAATCCAACGCTCTTATTTTAAATAAAAAAGTACTTTCGACCCCTTTCATTTTTGAAGCTGCTTTGCTATTTTTATTTTTGTTAAGGGGGACAACGAAGTGGACGGCTACAGCGAACCAGGCGCTATTTATTTTTCAATAGGCACGAAAAC
>CAYQSL010000231.1:0-2847 GCA_964420165.1 uncultured Gammaproteobacteria bacterium
CATTAGTCCGAAGCATGGAATTGAAAACCCATACATCGCACGTCTTAAAGAAGAATTGGATTACTATTCTAAGTTAATTGATAAAAATCGCCGTGTAGTGCAAATGGCGTGGGGAGGCGGAACTCCGACTTATTTAACACCAGAGCAGATTAAGGATCTTTATAACTTTATTGCTGAAAGATTTAACTTATATAAAACGAATGCCGTCATTGCGAGGAGTGATAATGACGAAGCAAGCCAGTCCTCTGTTGAGTATGCAATTGAAATCGACCCCCGCTTCACCTCTGAAGAACATATCAAAGCTCTTTGGGAATGCGGTTTCAATCGCCTAAGTATGGGTATTCAAGATTTCAATGAAGAGACTCAAAAAACTATTAATAGAATGCAAAGCTATGAGCTCGTTGAGAATGCAGTAAATGTGTCACGGGGACTTGGTTTTACTAGTATTAATTTTGATTTGATTTATGGTTTGCCTTTGCAAACTACCGAAACTTTTTCTGAGACTTTAACTAAGGTTGTAAAACTAAATCCTGATCGTATTGCTCTTTTTCACTACGCGCATATTCCTTCTATGTTTGCGCATCAGAGAAAATATATTACAGATGATCTTTTGCCAAGTGAAGAAGAGAAGGTAAAAATCTTTGATCTGGCTGTTGAGAAATTAACTAATGCAGGTTATGAATTTATTGGCTTGGATCACTTCGCTAAACCTAACGATTCACTTGCTATTGCACAAAGAAACAAAACTCTCTATAGGAATTTTCAAGGCTATACAACGCACTGGGGATGCGATCTTCTTGGTTGTGGCGTTTCTTCTATCTCGGACGTGCATGGAGCCTTTAAGCAAAACAGTAAGAAGATAAATGACTACTATGAAAGTTTTTTTAGTACCGAGAAATTTATGCTTTGTACTGAAGATGATATTGAACGCAGAGAAATTATCAAACAGATCATGTGTAATGGGCAAGTAACTATTGATGCTAAAAAATATCGTGAAGAAATTAGTATGCTAGTGGTCTTCCAAGAAGATGATGTCTTAACTTTGAAAACAAACACTGAAAATCAAGAGCATATAGATATTGAGCTAACTGAGCTTGGAAGATTTTTTGTAAGAAATATCGCTGCGATTTTTGATACTTACCTAAGAGCAGAAAGCGGGCATAAACTCTTCTCGACTACACTCTAGTCACACCTCCACTTTCCACCTTAACCAAGATAAAAAATTATCGAGCATACTTTTGCACGATTGCCTCTGGAATTATGTAGGTTAAGGTGGAAAGTGGAGGTGCGACCCTAATGGAGAGCGGCTTCTACTGCGGCACCAGCATCTACTAAGCCGTAACCAAATTCTTGGTTGAAACCACCACCAAAACTATAACTAGGATTGAAATCTCTTCGCGCAGAGTCTTTGATAATCTGCTTAACTTCTGATGCAGTGAGATTCGGATTCGCTGCCCAAACTAAAGCTGCTATCCCTGCTACTACTGGCGCAGAAGCGCTAGTACCCTTGAAGTTCATCGCATAGTCACCACGATCATAACCAAGTATGTAAACCTTAGCTTTGTTTGTTTTTAAATTCTTGATCTTAACGTCTCTTCTATCCGTTGTAACTATTGCCTTGGAGCTATCTCCTCCTGGCGCAACTACATCAAGTTCACCCCCGTAAACACTGTAACTTGCTCTCTTACCTAAACTATCTATTGCACCAACCGCAAAATTATTTTCATCACGCGCTTCAGGTGCACGATTGAAATTACCCTCACCTGAATTTCCTGCGGCAAAAACTACTACAACACCTTTGCCATTATTAGCTTCCTCTGCAAGCTCCTCGTAGAGCTGATTTTCAAGCTCAGTAAGCTGGCTAACATAACCATCAGGTGTCGTTGGATCATAACTACCCCAACTGTTGTTGATGATAGTAGCTCCATATTCTATAGCTTTATTGTGCGCATCAATGATATCTGAGACATAGACCTCTCCATCTTCGGCAATTAATCTAATTGGAATAATTTGTGCTTCAGGTGCAACTCCAACCACACCAAATTCATTATCCTTGGCTGCAATTATTCCTGCAACCGCAGTTCCATGATTCTCTTTAGAACTCTGTGGTGCTTGTGCACTGCTAAGATTTGTGACAACATCATAACCTTGATTGTAGTAATTAATATCACTATGTTTTAAATCAAAACCTGTATCTATAACTGCAACTTTAATGCCAGCACCCTTAGTATAATTCCAAGCTTGATCAACGTTAATGTCAAATCCACTGTTGGAACTATCACTAACAGAGCCTTTCAAATACCATTGACTTGCAACTAAAGTTTTACTTACAATGGTTGATTTTTTAGTAGTACCGCTAACTGCATCAACTTTTAATTCACGAATTTCATCAATATCTAAATCTGCTAAATTGGTATCTCCAATACCAGAACTAGCTGCCTCGGATTCTGAGTCAACAAATGCAATTAAATTTTCTTCAGTAATTTCAGGTTGAATAAATTTGCAAGAGTAAGTTCTCTTAGTAAGTTTTTTAATTGGTCTTAAATTATTTTTTTTGAAATATTCTTGGATTGATTCATCTGGGGTCTGAGCTTTGAATCTAACTATGATTTTGTTTTTGAAGGAGCGTCTACGTTTTAATTTCTTGTCGTAAACTTGCTTGAAAATTTTGTTTGAACCAACAGTGCTTGAAGTTGAGCCTTTAATTAAATCAAATCTTTTATTGGTTTTGGCAGCTTCGGCCGCAGATAAGCTAATACCAATAAATGCAAAAACAACCCAAATGTTAAATATTATTTTGAATTGCTTCAAATTTCTCCCTCAAACCCTGTATATCTAGTATTATTC
>CAYQSL010000232.1:0-2824 GCA_964420165.1 uncultured Gammaproteobacteria bacterium
ATTTCTCGACGATATTTAGATCTACAGCAAGATCCGCAATACCGCCAGATTTGGAAATACCTGAATCGTTCATGATGTCAAATTCGGCTGTACGAAAAGGTGGAGCAATTTTGTTTTTAACAATTTTTACTTTTACTCTGTTACCAAAATCAACTCCATCTTTTTTAAGAGTTTCTATTCTACGAATATCCATTCTTACACTTGCATAGAACTTAAGTGAATTACCACCAGTAGTAACTTCTGGCGAACCAAACATCACACCAATCTTCTGGCGCAATTGATTAATAAATATAATCGTGGTTCCAGTTTTAGCAGTAATGGCAGTGAGCTTACGTAAAGCCTGAGACATTAATCTAGCTTGTAGTCCAGGCAGTTGATCACCCATCTCACCTTCAATCTCAGCTCTTGGAACTAAGGCTGCAACAGAATCCACGACAATAAGATCAACAGCAGCAGAACGTACTAACTGTTCTGTGATTTCTAAAGCTTGCTCACCAGTATCTGGTTGAGAAACAAGAAGATCATCAGTGTTAACTCCCATGGCTTTAGCATAAACAGGATCTAATGCATGCTCAGCATCAACGATCGCAGCAATGCCACCTTTCTTTTGTGCTTGAGCACAAATACTCATAGCAAGAGTTGTCTTACCAGAAGATTCAGGACCATAAATTTCTATAACTCTTCCTCTTGGAATACCACCGGCACCAAGGGCTATATCAAGACTCAATGCACCCGTAGGGATCACATCTAATTGAACAGGAGGCTTATCTCCCAATCTCATCACCGCGCCTTTACCAAAATTTTTGTCTATCTGCACAAGAGTAGCGGCTAGTGTTTTAAGCTTCTCTTTTTTGCTATTAAGTTCTTTGTTCATTTCTTTATCCTTTGTTTTATCCACGGTTGATCTCCTTTTATTGTACATGCAGAGGCCTCGGAAACCCGCTTAATATGCGGATTTCACGTAGAGCTTTTGTTCAACTTGGATTAAATTTTGCTTAGAGAATTCAATCCTTATTTAAGTATGCCTCTTACTTATATAATAGCCCAATGACCCTTTCATGGCAAGAGCTTTATAATTAAATATTACTAATGTAAGGGTGTGTTTTTAGATTTAAAAACCATTTTGGTTCTATTTAAGAATATAGAAATATTGAGCCATATAGTACCTAGTAAAGAGAGGTGGCTTTCACCAAAATCACTTCTAGCTTCGTTTACATTGAACGCTCGACTCATTATATAAATTAATTTTGCCGCAGCTAATTGATTAATTGGATTGTATCTTAAAGCAGAGTGATGAATATCAGTAAATATTGAAATAAGTTCAGCATTAGTTTTCGCTTTATCTAATTTTATTAAACGCTCTTGATCAATATTAGATTTAATAAAAATTGATTTATAAGTTCTGTAGAACTTAGCGATTTGAGATTTAGAATTTTCAAACGCAGAAGCAACACCATAATAGTTAAATTCATTTGCTAATCTTTTGATTAATGAGTTTACTGAAGAGTCATCCGCTAAATTTTGCGTAAATTCCAATAGCTCCGAAACAGCAGGATCATTTTCTAAGAATTTTTTTGCTTGAGCTAAAGTTTTTTCCAAAATGGCAACTTTAGGATTAAGAACTGCATCATTAGCTATTAATAAATTTGATTTTTCTATTTGTTCAGTTTCTAATATTGCATTTTGACTTTCATACTTTGATCTCAAGCCATACAAAATCAGAATCGTTTTCACTAAATCACTCAGATTAGCCTTATTACCATAATCCAAGGAGGTTTGAATTAATTGTTGCAGCCAATATTTATACTGATTATCATTAATAACTGCTTGATAAATCTCATTTTCAAAGAATGGAATATTAACAGGCTTCACATTTTTTATTGAATTTATGAATTTACTCAAAGGATCCTGTTTCTTAAAGACATAATCAGATTGCACTTTTGGAAGATCATTGTATATTGCATTCACTTCATCTTGCAATTGCAAATTTAATTCAGCAAGATGAAGTGAATATATTTTTAAAGATTTTTTATATCTAAAAAGATCTGGCAAAAAATTAGCCGAAGCCCCATATTGATCAAAAACATAATTTACTAAGTTAGGTTTTTCTGATCTCAGCATTAACGGATCAGTTAAATTCATTACGGCACCAACAACTAAATTACGGTGTACATTAGCCAAATCCCACATCGATTCTTCAGAATCAAATCGCAACAAAGATACATCCGGAGAATTCAGTTTGCCGAAATTCAAGCTCCCCGAGCTTATTGTAGAAGAATAAATATCAACTAAAGAATTAAAATCAGAAGACAAATCTTCGAAACCAGTAGGAAACAAATTATCATCTAAATCCCCAAGCTGTTTTAAATCATTCAACTGTTCTCTAGCTTTATATAAAGATTTATAAGACAAATCTGCCAGAGTTTGAATATTTTCAGATTGGCTTGAATTTAAATCCAAAACCCTAGTTCTGAATCTGGTAATTTGATCCATAAAATTTATAACAGCAAGCAATTCTGTTTTAACATCATTTGTTGTTACATAAGCAGACCTAAGATCCGAATTATTCAAATCTCTTCTAATCTCTCTTAGAGAAGTATGTGCCTGACTTAAATTAGCAACTATTTTATTACTATCACCCAAAACGAAGACGATAATAGCATAAGAATTACGCTTATCTTGGTTAAGGTGGAAAGTGGAGGTGCGACCCCGTTAGAAACCGCGCAGCAAAGCCGCTGACGCCACTTTCTCAAGTGCAATAAAGTAAGCTGCTTGCCTTGTACCAATGTGGTTTTCTTCAGAGACTCTAATCACATCCCAGAAT
>CAYQSL010000233.1:0-2817 GCA_964420165.1 uncultured Gammaproteobacteria bacterium
GCCATAAGTTATATCAGCACTATAAGACTCTTTTCTTTGTTTAGAGCTTCTACCCGGAACTATAAGTCCAACACTTAAACCAAGGAATTTATAAAGTTTACCCATCCACTCAGAGTCACGCTTAGCGAGGTAATCATTCACAGTAATTACATGAACACCTTTACCTGTAAGAGCATTTAAATAAGCTGGTAAAGTACAAACCAATGTCTTACCTTCACCGGTTTGCATCTCTGCAATACCACCACGATGTAATTGAATACCACCAATAAGCTGCACGTCGAAATGTCTCATTCCTAAGACTCTTTTAGAAGCTTCTCTACATACTGCAAAAGCCTCAGGTAAAATTTCTTCTAAAACTTCAGCTAGAGCTTTACCATGACTGGTTCTTAACTGACCAGGCATTTTTGAAACATCGTCTTTTATAAGCTTTTCAAAAGGTGTTGCTTTAATCCTTTCTTGGATTTTTTCTTGAAAATATTTTGTTTTAGCCTGGAGTTCAGAATCACTTAATTTGATTAAATCTTCTTCCAAAGAGTTAATCAAAACAACCATAGGTTGAATCTTCTCAAGTACTTTTTTGTTGGGATCCCCAGAAAAAATATTACGAAACCAGCTAAACATCCAGGGAAAATTATACCCCATGCCAGGTTCTTAACGATTTCCTTAGATTATATTTCGAAACCTTTCATTAACACTCTAAGTTTTTGTAAAACTTTCATATGTAGTTGTGAAGCTCTTGACTCAGATACACTAAGAACATCACCAATTTCTCTAAAGGTAAGCTTTTGGTAGTGATACAAAGCAACAATTAATCTTTCTCTTGGGTTTAGAGAATCAATTGCTTTTGCAAGCTTATCTCTAAGCAATGACTGTTCCGTGAAATCTTCTTGGCTAGGCCCGTTAGAAGGAACGTTATCAATTAAAGCAATTCTTGCATCTTCAAATGGTCTTGTAGCTTCTGTAGAATCCAATGAGAAAATTACTGCATTTGCTTCTCTACGAATTTCAGCAAGTTCTTCAGAACTTAAAGTTAGAGATGATTTTATTTCATCATCATTAGGGCTTCTTCCTAATTGAAGTTCTAACTTAGCAACAGCTTCATTAAATCTTTTTACTCTACTTCTACCAGTACGAGAAAGAAAATCTCTTGCTCTTAAAAAGTCTAGAACTTCTCCACGAACTCTATTGATTGCAAAAGTTTCAAAAGAGCATTTCTGTTGTGGATTGTATCTATCAACTGCTTCAATCAATCCAATAGTGCCGTAGCCAAGCAGATCTCCTCTGTCAAAATCAGCGGTTTCAATATTTGGGAATCTGCCAATCACCCAATTGACCAAATAAGCATATCTCTTTATAAGCTGCTCTCTGATCTGCAAAGGCTTGTTGTTAGAAGTGTACTTATTCCATAATTTCATGGACTCTTCTTTATCACGGCGCTTTGAAAGCTCCTCAGTTGGTGTAATAAAAAGACCTTCATTAGCAGCCGTCTTTCTCGACTTTGCAATGATTTGATCTTGTTCTGTGGCAGTTTCTTTCATAATTTCTCCGTTATAAGCTTTCTATTTTTGCTTGCCTAATAGCAATTTGTTCTTCCAAAAGTTGTCTTTTCTTTTGTCGTATTTTTGCAACGTAATTAATTTGCTCTCTTTGTAAATGAGTTCCAAACACAGCACCAATGCAATATCCAATAACAGCAAAGGTGAGTGAGAACAAGGATGATCCATACAGGGTTTCATCTACACGTAGTGATAAGTGACTTGTCTTTAAAGTTATATATGAATAATAAATTGCAAAACTTGCCATGAAAAACAACAAGGCAAACTTAACAGAAAAATTTCTGTAGCTTTTTATTTTGTTTAACAATGCTTCTTTTAACAAACTTCTATCCTCGTAGAGACTAATCGCACACATTCAGTAACACACTCCCAATAAGTTATTCCAACAAAAAAGCAGTAAAACGTTTCACTCCAAAGTATGAACTTGGTGCATAAGATAGTCCTATTAAGGTATCTAGTCTAGGTAAGTAGCTTGAAACTCAATGTTGATCAGTAAAGTAGTGGGGTCACAATTCCGTCAATAATTACGATTCCAACCATAACTAATGCAGTTGCTCTAGTGGTAACCTCTCCTACCTCCTTGGCATCACCGCTACAGTTTAGTCCCATGGTTAGATTAGTGACTAGTGCAAATAGACTAAATAGCTCAGTTTTAATCAGAGGATAGAAGAAATCCTTCAAACTCATCTGTGTCCAAGCCGAATCAAGGAATTCAGTAAATTCCAGACCTACGGTCATTTTAGATACCACCATGCCAGCAAAAATACTGGTAAGAGAGGCCAAAGCTAATAAAACTGGCGAGAGAATAATTATGGATAGAACTGCTGGAGCTATTAAATAGTAGACAGGATCTATTTTTAAAACTCTTAAAACATCAACTTGTTCTGTAACCTTCATAGTGGCTATTTCAGCAGTAAGAGCAGTTCCATTTCTTGAAACAATTGCAAAGGCAATAAATATAGGCACTAACTCTCTCATATCAGATATAGCAATCAGAGCCCCAATTAATTCTCTACCACCGCGACCAGCAAGTTCAATAGAAGTGTTTAAGGTTAAAATCATGGACGCGAGTGAAGTTAAAATTAGAACCATTGGTATTGATTCAAAACCCAAGAAAACCATTCTTGATACAAATTGATCAAAAGGTATTTTCAACCTAACAATATAAGCACATGACTTAATTAGATTAAGTGTTGAAGCACCTATAATTTCTAGAGGCGAAGCTTTTAAGGATGAGCTGGGTTGATCCACATCTATATTA
>CAYQSL010000234.1:0-2802 GCA_964420165.1 uncultured Gammaproteobacteria bacterium
AAGGCAAGAGTCTAGAACTTGCTGATCTGAAAATTAATATTGATAAGCGTTACGTTAATGCAATGCTTTTTGATACTCCATTTGCTGGCAGAATTTTTAAAGAACTGCCTGTGGAAAAAGAGTATGAGAAAAACAGTCCGGCTCTGGCTTTAGCTGTAGATAAAGAGAAATTTATTTTAGATTCTGGAGTGCAAAGTAGTTATGAGCTTGAATCAAATGCTAAGAAATATATTTTTATTTTTCAGCGTGAGGAATATCAGTTACCTTTTGCGATTACTTTAAATGATGTGGTACGCGATTTACATCCCGGTACACAAATTGCGAAGAGCTACAAAAGTGAAATCACTGTCAACGAAAATAATCTTGAACGTAAGTTGACTATCTCTATGAACAAGCCCTTCCGTTCACATGGTTATACGGTATACCAATCTAACTATGGTATCGATGAAAATGGTAATGAATTCTCAGTTCTTGCCGTCGTAAAAAATCCAAACTTTGTTTTGGCTTATTTTGCAAGTTTATTTACCTCATTAGGTCTGTTTATGATCTTCATCAGAAAAGTATTTAAGTACAAAAGGAATTTTGTAAATGCTGAATAGAATTTATCACTTACTGTTTGCCTTATTGATTAGTTCGAGCGTCATTGCGAGCGAAGCGAAGCAATCCACTTTACCGAAAGACTCTAGCAACTGGATTGCCACGCCCTCTTCGAGGGCTCGCAATGACATCTCGCTAAAAACTTTCTCTAAAATCACCATCCTCAACCAAGGTCGCCTTAAACCTCTAGATACTTACGCAAGAAACCTTTTACTAAGATTCTCTGGTAAGTCTAGCTATAACAAAAAACCAGCAATCAACTGGCTTGCAGAGTCACTCTTTGAATCTGAAAAAACTTTTGACCATAAAATCTTTTTGATTAATAATCCTGAGATCGTTGAAGCTATTTCTGTAGAACCTGATTTACATAGAAGATACAGTTTTAACCAATTGAGAACCGGCATATCGAAGCTTCAAGAATATGCAGCAAAGGCAGTTGCTAAGCCAGAAAAAGAAAGATCAGAAATTGAACAAGAATTTCTCCGAGTCTTTCTAAATTTACATTGCTATATTAATTTGATTGAGAATTTTCAGTTCTATTCTCTGCATCCAGATTTCTCTATTAAAAACCCACAGACTTTAGAAGTACTAGAATTGCAAACTAATGAGAATTCGTTATTTGATATTTTAAGTAAAAGTAAATTGCTTGAGAAAAATATTCAAACTAATCAAGAGGCTTTTGTGCTTTCTTATAGTTTATATACTTGGATTGAAAGTCATAAAGAGTACAAAGACTTTATTCCTGTAGAAGAACCACTGGCAATTATTCCTTTAGAAGCTAGTCAAAATGAATGGCTTAGCCCTTGGGATGCACTATTAAGTACTGAAAATAAATATAGTAGTGAGCTATATACTTTAAAAAATATTTTTATTGCTTATAAAAATCATGATCAAAAAACTTTTGATGAGAATCTAAATAGTTTTAATGAAACTATAGATTCGAAAATTACTAAAAAAACTCATCTAAATCTTGAGCTTCTTTATAACCAAATTAATCCTTTTCTTTGGGCAAAGATTTTGTATGGTTTGGTTTTTATTCTGAGTTTGGTCATCCTCGGATCGCATAGCGATTCGGGGATCCAGTCTGCGAGAAAATTTCAGTTGGATGGGTCCCCAGCCCTTTTAGGGCTGAGGATGACGAGAATGACGAACATCCTCCTCTACACCGGTCTCTCTCTCCACCTCTTCGGCCGCATCATTATTCTTTCTAGACCACCAGTTACCAATCTCTATGAGACTTTTATCTTCGTAAGTTTAATCATGGTAGTTCTTGGCATGCTCATTAATCGCCTAGATAAGAGTTACTCTCTTGGAAATTTACTTGCAGCTTTCTCTGGTTTGGTTTTACTTTTGATCTCAGGCAAGTTTGCTGCAGAAGGCGATACTATGCAGGTTCTAATCGCAGTATTGAATTCTAATTTCTGGCTTAGCACTCATGTGATTTGTGTGAGTATTGGTTATGCAGGTGTTGCGCTTGCTGGTTTACTAGGACATCTTTATTTATTACAAGTCATCTTCAAGTCAGATGAAAAACTTCTAGCTAAGACTCAAGGATTAATTCTTGGAGTTTTGGGTTTTGGTTTATGTTTTAGTTTCCTTGGAACTATGCTCGGTGGCATTTGGGCAGACCAAAGCTGGGGACGTTTCTGGGGTTGGGATCCAAAAGAAAATGGTGCACTTATCATTGTTCTATGGTGCGCGATGCTCTTTCATGCACGTCTATCAGGCATGGTTAAATCAATTGGCCTTGCTACTGGAGCGGCTTTAGGCACAGTGGTGGTTATAACTTCTTGGTTTGGAATCAACTTATTAGGTGTTGGTTTGCATTCTTATGGCTTTACATCGGGCTTAGCTACTGGCTTGTATACTTACTATGGAGTAGAGTTTATCTTTCTAGCTCTTGTGATAACCCTTATTAACTGGCGAAAATCAACTAAATAAGCCAGTAATATTAACCCGAATTTATAAATATCCCTTGTAAGACGTCAAAAAATTTGGTATAATACTATTAACAACAATTTTTCAGGTGTTCCAAATGTTAATTTACAGATTAATCAAGCATGAATTTTCGTAGCGTTTATTGATTTGGCGCAAGGCAATATTTCCCTTTGCAATTTTCGTCATTGCGATCCCACCTAGTGGGTGTGGCAATCCAGTTTTACAAAAAGGTTTTACAAAAAAATACAAGTCGAAGCTTTCGGCTTA
>CAYQSL010000235.1:0-2792 GCA_964420165.1 uncultured Gammaproteobacteria bacterium
TAAAAAATAAAGAAAGTTTTTTAGCTTTTATTGAAGAAAATAGAATTTTTATGGACCGTGTAAAAGATCCAAATTTTAAGTTAATCTTAGATCGATTCTCGGCAGCACATAAGCTAGCTGTCTCGCTTTCAGAGATTGTTGATGAGATTACAGAGAATGAAAGATTGAAAGATAAGGCTGTTGTTTCTCCAAGATTTTAATTTCATTGTGTGAAATTCTCTTGATCTTGTGGAAAGATCTAATTAGGAACTTTTGCATTATGTCTCACACTGCTGAATTAGAAGATTTTTGCCAGGTATTAGTTTCAGCTTTAGCTTCAATGCAGAAAGCAAATGAATTTCCATCATATATGTCCGCAAAAGCGCGTGCGATTAATGCTGCAAATATTCATAAATCATTAGATGAAAAGATACAAGATGGCATTGCTCTAACGCAGTTAATGCAAGCCAAAGCCAAAAATAAAGTTTGTTCTGAAGATGCCGTGAAATCAAAGGAAAATCTTTTGGATTTTATTTTAGAGACTAAGCCTTTTATAGATCGTATTAAAGATGGTAATTTTAAATTAATTCTTGATCGTTTTATGGCTGCTCATTACCTTGCTGTCTCGCTTTCGGATATCGTTGATGAGATTATAGAAAATGAAAAGCTGAAGGATCAAGTCCCGGCTCATCAAGTTTAGACTTGTTTCTAAAAATCAGTTAGTATCATGTCTTAGTGTGTTAAACCAAGACTATAGCGCTCGTGACGAAAAAATTGCAAAGCTAAGAAATGCAATTAAAAAGAAAGACGGCTGGTGGGCAAGTATTTTTTCTGGACCTTTAGCAAATCGTTTCTTAGAACCTGTTTGCGACATTGCTTGGATTACGCCAAATCTTATTACTCTAACTTCACTTTTTATTGGAGTGATTACAGCTTTTTGTTTTGCTCAAGGTGAATATTTTTATTTATTAATTGGTGGAATTCTTGCGCAGTTTTCTTTTATTGTGGATTGCATGGATGGACAGCTTGCGCGCTATCGTCAGCAATTTTCAAAGCTGGGTGCTTGGTTAGATCGAGTAAGTGACAGGTTTAAAGATTTTATTTATTTCTTTTCTCTTGCTTGGGGATTCTATAAAACACATGGAAAAGAATTTTATATCGGTTGGGATTTTATAAATTGGCTACTAGAACAGTTTATAACAGCACGAGAAATTTTTCTTTTGCCTGTAGATTTACAAGCCATATTAATGACTAAGATAAATTTTGAGACCTGGATAATCTGGCCTCTCGCTATGATTGCCATGTTTACAGTGCTTCTGATTGATTACTATGTGAATCAGGATATGAAGTTAGAGACTGTAGTGGGAGCCAAGAATAAAGAAGAGGCTCTTAGCGCTCATAGAGCTGATAAAGCTCCTAATGAAAAGAATATGAGCTTTAGGAGCCTTAAGAGCTTTATGAGCACTTTTGTAAAATCGATTCTTCGTTTTGGTCTAACCGTCTACCGCTCAATTCCAATTCTGCGCTTCAATATTGGTGAACAAGTTTTACTTATAAGTATTTTTACGACACTGAACTCAGTCTTCGCTCTAATGCTCGTCTTTGCTGGGCTTGGTAGTTTCTATATAATCTACTGGCCTATTGCTAAGTACTATGGTTTTACTGATGCTAAAAATTAATTAGTTGTATCTGAAGAAAGTTTCTCTATAAACTCTCTTCTTTTAGTCAAATAAGTACTTAAAGGAGTATGTAATTTTTTTGCTCTCTTCTCTTCTTTGCTTCGAGGTTCTATGTTTTTTCTTTCTTTGCTGGAATAGTCAACTCTGCCAGCTTCCGTAACATTCGGAGGAGTGCCTACTGTTAATCTTTTTAATTCATTCTTAGTAATATTTCCTGTGATTAGGCTCTCTTGGAAACGCTTTATTGATGCTTCTTTTAGAGATAAACTAGGTTCCTGGATAAATAACTTTATTCTAAGTTGATCTTGATTGCTTCTTGAGTTAGCTTTTTTGTTCTCCGTAATAACGACTGTATATTTTTCTTGTCTTCTTCCCTTGATCATTTCAAGTTTAAGAAAGCCTTTTTCTGCTAATTCTTTTTTTATGAAAGCTAGTCTCTTAGCAGGCTCTTCAGGTAAAGCTGCCAAAATACTTGCAAGTTCAGTAATCTTTAATCCAGTTCTCCAATATGAAGCATCGACATCAAATGGAGGGCGAATAGCTGTAGTCATAATTAAAAGAATAACAAAGCCGCTGACTTAATTCTCCGAAACTCCTTGAACATCAACGATACAAAACCTTTAGAAAATTATCACAATATTTGCATGCAAAAGCTGAATGTCTTTGCTAGTATTAAGCTTCGCGCGTTGAATAAATGCGCTGGTGTAATCTGAAAACTGAATAGAATAGACGGTTAATAACCTTGTCAAATGAATTTTGAGTAGATTAGAATTTCTTATATTTACAAGTTTTCTCACAAGAAATCAATGGTGTAAAATATAAGAAATTCGAGTAATAGTTACTACTAGGTAATATAAAACTATAACTAATGTTATGGAGAGTTTGATCCTAGCTCAGGACTAACGCTGACGGTATGCCTTATACATGCAAGTCGAACGGTAAGGTCCTTCGGGATACACGAGTGGCGGACGGGTGAGTAACACGTAGGAATCTACCCCAAAGTGGGGGATAACTAAGAGAAATCTTAGCTAATACCCCATATGCCGTGAGGTGAAAGTTTTTTCGCTTTGGGAGGAGCCTGCGTCTGATTAGCTAGTTGGTGAGGTAATGGCTCACCAAGGCGACGATCAGTAG
>CAYQSL010000236.1:0-2773 GCA_964420165.1 uncultured Gammaproteobacteria bacterium
TCGCCAAGTCGCTAATTAAATTAGGTGCAAGAGTTAGAGCCTGTGATCCAATCGCTATTGCTAATTGTAAGAAAGAAAATCCTGATTTAGAATTAGAATATTTTACTTGCGCATATGAAATGCTAGATGGTTTAGATGCGGTAGTTTTAGTTACTGAGTGGAACGAATATAGAAATCTTGATCTCCATAAAGTTAAAGCTGCTATGGCGGGAAATATTTTCATAGATGGTAGAAATCAATATCATTCTAAAGCTATGACAGAGATTGGCTTTGACTATATTGGCATGGGTAGACCCTAAATATGATTCATGGCAAAACTATTCTAATAACAGGTGGAGCAGGTTTTATCGGCTCTCATTTATCAGAAGAACTTCTTAGTCGAGACAATAAAATTATTGTTGTTGATAATTTAGTTACTGGTAGTCTTGAAAATATTAAACACCTTCTTGATAAACCAAATTTTAAATTTATTAATCAAAATGTTTCTGTGTATTTTAATGTAGAAGAAACTCTTGACTGGGTTATGCATCTTGCAAGTCCTGCAAGTCCTGTGGATTTTAATAAACTTGCTATTCCTATTTTGAAAGTTGGTAGTCTTGGCACACATAATGCACTGGGATTGGCTTTAGAAAAGAAAGCAAAGTTCTTTCTTGCTAGTACTTCTGAAGTTTATGGTGATCCTGATGTGCACCCGCAGCCTGAAACTTATAATGGTAATGTAAATCCTATTGGACCTCGTGGAGTTTATGACGAGTCTAAACGCTTTGCTGAAGCAATTACTATGGCTTATCATCGTAAACATGGCATTGATACACGTATAGTTCGTATCTTTAATACTTATGGACCACGTATGCGCGCTAATGACGGTAGAGTTGTTTGTACTTTAATTAATGAAGCGTTGCAAAACCAGCCTATGACTATTAATGGCGATGGCTCGCAGACTAGAAGTTTTCAATATGTAGATGATTTAGTAGAAGGTTTTATTCATTTAATGGCTGTAGATTTCAATGAGCCAGTAAATATTGGCAATCCAATTGAATTTACTATTCTTGAACTCGCTGAAAAAATAATTTCTATGACTAATTCAAAATCTACTCTTGCTTTTTTACCAATTCAACAAGATGATCCAAAGCGTCGTAGACCTGATATTACTAGAGCTCGTGAGTTATTGAAATGGGAACCAAAAGTTAATCTGGATGAAGGTTTGAAAAAGACTATTGATTATTTTTTAGCTTGCCAGGCAAGCGGCACTTGTACTAAAAGTACTGTTAATTAACTAGAGCCAAAACCTTATCAATACACTCTTGTTTCTTTGCAGGCTCGCAAGATTTAAGCACATAGGTTTCTAAATATTGTTTAGCTCGAGCATCATCTAAGCCGTTATTTGCAAAAGCTCTGGAATAATCCATGACTTCTTGAAAGTTTTTTTGTCCCCAAGATATAGACTCAGAAAGGATTTCATCGACTTGCTTAATTAACGCTGGACCTAATTTTTTATTGGCTACATTACAACCTAGCGGTAAGTCTAAGCCATTTGTGTGTTCATGCCACCAGGCTCCAAGATCAACTAGGAGTTTGTAACCATAATCTTGATATTTGAGTTGAGCTTCATGAATTAGTAATGCAGCATCGACTTCTCCTGATTCTAGTAAATCGAAAACTTTATCGAATTCACAGAAAACAAAGGCGTCATTGCGAGGAACGGAGTGACGAAGCAATCCCCTTTCTAGTACCAAAAACGCAGTAGTATTCTTCCCTGGAACCGCAATCTTGATGCGGCTTAGATCATCTTTAGTTAAATTAGGATTTTTGCAAACTATTTTAGGACCATGATCCTTATTTGCAAAAGACATGCCTGAATCTAAAAGAGCATAATCATTTTGGATCAAAGCATAAGTATGAAAGCTTGCTGCCATAATATCTGCTCTTGGATTGCCATTAAGAAGCTCTTGATTGAGAATCGCAATCTCTGCACTACTAAATTCAAAATCTAAACCATGTAAATCTATCTTATGCTCTTTAATTGCATAAAACATGAACGCATCATCAGAGTCCGGGCTGTGAGCTACCTTTAGCTTAGTAGTCATTTAAGAAATGAACAGATTAGTTGCTGTTACAAACTGTTGTATTAATGGCTCATAAAGATCATTAATGAACTTAGGATAGATTCCATAAAGTAATGAAAGACTTAGTAGAACTCCAAGAACCGTAAGTTCACAAGGTCTTGCATCTTTAAGCTTTAACCATTTAGTTTGGATATCTCCGTAAAATACTCTTTGGTTCATCCAGAGCATGTATGCTGCGGTAAGAATAACTCCGAGAGTTGCAACTGCTGCCGAAATTCTTATTGCATCGAAATGCACTCCTGGAACTGCATTAGCTGTGAAAGCTCCGTAGAACACAAGTGACTCACCCACGAATCCAGAAAGTCCTGGTAGACCAAGGTTTGCCATTGCAGCAAGAATGAAGATGAAGAAAGTTTGTGGCATTACTTTTGCAAAGCCACCATATTCAGCAACATCACGAGTATGAGTTCTTTCATAAAGCATACCTACAAGCATAAATAGTGCTGCCGAAATTAAACCATGAGAGAACATTTGGAAAGTTGCTCCACTGTAACCTGCAGCATTTAAAGAAGCTAGACCAAGAAGAATAAAGCCCATGTGCGAAATACTTGAGTAAGCAACTATTTTCTTTAAGTCTGTTTGTATGAGAGCTGCATAAGCTCCGTAGATAATGTTTACTGCACCTAAGACTGCAATGAAAGCAGCAA
>CAYQSL010000237.1:0-2768 GCA_964420165.1 uncultured Gammaproteobacteria bacterium
ACTGGATTGCCACGTCGCTTCGCTCCTCGCAATGACGGCATTTGACTACTTACGCTTCTTAGTCATGGAATCAATCCCAGCTTTAAGCGTCTTCTCAAACTCGCGCTCTTTTTTCAAAGCTAAAGACCAAAGATTCGCAACTTCTTCTTCGGCAAATCTTTCTGCTTCTAATAGGAAATCTTTGAGTGGATTTATTTCAGTAGGCTCTGCAACACCAGTAACTCCGCCGACTCTTTCATGTTCTCGATGAGCCAGTTCACTAAGAACTGTTTGCCTTCTTTCCTCATCATCGATTTCATCGATCGCTTGCTTACCAAGCTTCAGTCTTAAAATTTGTGCAATCAGCATACTTAATTCAGCTAAAACAATCGGCGATTGCTGCAATAAAGGATTTTGGATTGCCGCAAGTAAATTAGTAACTTCTGGCATAGTTCTCAGTGCCACAAAAGCTGTTCTGTTATTTACTAGCCATGATGCAAACTCTTTAGGACTTGAAACCAAGGTAGTAACAGGGATTCGTGAATTAGGAATTTGTTGAAGGTTTTGATTTGAATTACGTGTAAATAAATTCTCAACTTCTTTTCTAACCTCTTCGTTTCTGCCACGATTTAAATTAAGTTTCAACTCTTTAAGTAAAGGTTTTAAAGAAGCGTTTTGTTGAGTTTGTTTACTAGCTTCTGAATTTGATAATTGCTGAGTAGCGTTACTCTTAGCACTAGCAGGTGCAGCCTTGGAAGCTTCACCATTAATTTGTTTTGCAACAAAATCTTCCATTGCTTTTAAATTTGGTAATCCACCTGAACTAATAAATTTACGTACTACTCTTAAAGCAACCGATTCCGGTATACCTTGTCTTGAAGCTAAAGCTTTGGCTAACTTAGAAATACTTTGTTCGCTCGTAAATTCTCCAGGATGGAAAGGATCAGGATTAACCTGTGTGTTTTTAGCATTTACTAAATTTAAATTCTTAGTATTGGCAACTTGAACTCTAGGATTATAGAAACCCTGCGAAGAAATTGGAGGAGAGGAGAGATTATCGCTCATGTTATCTTAATTTTTATTTCTGATGGCCAAAAACCCTTATAAATTCAGGCTTTTTTGGCTGGAATTATTTCAGTAAGTCCAATATTAACATTTCCATTGAGTAAATGAGTTTTTTTTAATATAAAAAACTCACAAATTTACAAATTTTTTGAAGAAAAGTCTCAAAAAACCTTGCTAAATAGCCCTAACTTATAGTAAGTTCCTTAATTATGAGGACAAGGTTAAAAGTTTAACCAATAAAAAGGAGACTTCCCAATGAACAAAGGCGATATAGTTGCAAAAATTTCTGAAGAGACTAACTTAACACAAAAGCAAGTGGATCAAGTAGTTTCTGCATTTCTTGAAGAAATCAAAAATCAAGTTGCAGCAGACGAAAAAATCACATTAACTGGTTTCGGTACTTTTTCTAAGAGACATAGAAAAGGAAGAACTGGTAGAAACCCAAGAACAGGCGAAGAGATCAAAATCGCTGCTTCTAGCGTTCCTGCTTTTTCAGCTGGTAAACAATTCAAAGAAACTGTTAAAGAGGCGTAAGAATTTATTCTCGCGACTTGTCTCCTGCTTCGCTAAAGCTTCGCAGGACAAGCAAATCTCGATTTAAATAAAAGCTCCAGAGCAATCTGGAGCTTTTGCTTTTTTTAAGGCTGATCTCCGCACAGGCAAAGGCTTTTTATGAGAGAATAGAAAAAGACTACAGAATGAAAGACTTATTTAGATCCGGCGGCAAAATTAATGAAATATCTATTCGTGATGAGATGAAGCAAAGCTTCATTGATTACGCGATGTCGGTAATTGTAAGCCGTGCTCTACCTGATGTTAGAGATGGGCTTAAGCCTGTTCACAGAAGAATTCTTTATGCAATGCATGACATGGGCATGTATTCAGACAAAGCTTTTAAGAAATGCGCCAGAATCGTTGGTGAAGTTCTTGGTAAGTACCACCCACATGGTGATACTGCTGTTTATGATTCACTCGTTAGACTCGCACAAGGTTTTAGTTCACGTTATCCATTAATCAATGGTCACGGTAACTTTGGTAGCTTGGATGATGGTCCAGCAGCGATGAGATATACGGAAGCTAAGTTACAAAAAATCTCTGAAGAACTCTTAAATGATATCGAATCTAACACTGTAGATTTTACTGATAACTTCGATGGTTCACTGAAAGAGCCAAAAGTTCTTCCTTCTAAAATTCCTACTTTGCTTATTAATGGTAGTACTGGAATTGCTGTTGGTATGGCAACTAATATTCCTCCGCATAACCTCACTGAAGTTATGAATGGTTTGATTGCCATGATTGAGAATCCGGATATCAGTCTTGAAGACTTAAACAAAATTATCAAAGGACCTGATTTTCCCTCAGGCTGTACGATTATCGGCTATCAAGGCATTAAAGATGCCTTCGCGACTGGCAAAGGAACTATTACCCAAAAAGGTACCTTCACTATTGAGGAAGTTAGCAGAGGTAAAACTAGTTCACAACCAGCAATCATCATTACTGAACTTCCGTATTTAGTTGGAGCAGAAGCTTTTATTACTAAAGTGGCTGATCTAGTGAGAAATGAAAGACTTACAGGTATCTCTGATGCTAATGATGAATCAGGTAGAGATGGTACTAGAATCGTTCTTAAAATCAAACGTGATGCTAATCCACAAGTAGTACTTAACAACGTTCTTAAATACACTCAGCTGCAACAAAACTTTGCAGTTAACACTGTTGCCCTA
>CAYQSL010000238.1:0-2764 GCA_964420165.1 uncultured Gammaproteobacteria bacterium
ATGTGAAGTTTCTTTTCTGGGACATTGTATTGAACCCACTCACCAAGCCCTTTATCCGGGACAAAAATTACATCTTGGCTATCAAGCGAGCGCACAATATCCACTGCATTAGTACTGGTACAACAAATATCAGATTCAGCCTTCACAGCTGCTGAGCTGTTTATATAGCAAACCACTGGCGCGCCAGGATGTTGCTTCTTAAAATTCAATAGATCATCAACATTGATCATGTCTGCCATCGGGCATCCTGACTGGATATCAGGGAGTAAGACTTTTTTATTTGGGTTGAGGAGCTTAGCTGTTTCAGCCATGAAATGCACTCCACAAAAGACAATCAGGTCTGCATCAGTTTCAGCAGCCTTCTTAGAAAGCATTAGACTATCGCCCACGAAATCAGCAACGCGTTGCACTTCCAAACGTTGGTAGATATGAGTAAGAATCACCGCGTTTTTTTCTTTAGCCAAAGCCTTAACTTTGTTGAAAAGATCAAGCTTATCTAGGGTTCTATCAATAACGGACCTTGCCATTAAACCAGTCATAACAGTTAGTATACTATAAAATAAGCGTCATCCTCATGCATGTAATGCATGGGGATCCAGTTACTGGGTTCCCAGCCCCTGCGGGGCTGAGAATGACGGAGGATGACGGCAAATAACTAAAGAAAAACTAAAAAGCCTCAAAAGCCTAGGTTTTTGTATTAACGAACTGCTAGAATTCTCATTCTGCTTCGGAGATAAACCCATGCCAGTACCAAAGAAAAACCATTCACATCAAAGACAACAACAACGTAGAGCTAACTGGAAAGCGACGCCTATTATGCTTGTTAAATGTTCTAATTGCAGTTCTAACAAAAGACCTCACCACGTTTGTACTGAGTGTGGCTACTATAACGGACGCAAGATTATTCAACTTGCAACTGCAGATAACTAAGCTATCCTAGCTATAGTGAATTTTAAGACACTAAATAGAAAGTTTATTACAGCACTGATCACCTTTTTTATGGTCATCAGTGCTTCTTTTTTTCTGCTTAGAATTTTGCCGGGAAGTCCTTTTGATGAAGGTCGTTTTCTCTCAGCAGATATTCTAGAGAAAATGGAAAAAAAATACGGTCTTGATAAACCGCTCACACAGCAGTATTCAGCATATATAGGTAAATTGATTCGTGGCGATTTAGGACCAAGTCTTAAATATCCCAATCGTGATGTTCAGGATATTTTATGGGATGCAGCGCCTGTATCTTTTGAACTGGGAATTTGGGCAATGCTTCTTGCTTTGATTTTTGGAATCACTCTTGGTTCAACGGCTGCGTTATTTCCAAATAAATTTATTGGTAAGTTTGCACTGATTTTTTCGAGTATCTCAATTTCAATGCCAAGTTTTGTTTTTGCAGGAATCTTGATTACAATTTTTGGCTTGCAGTTAAACTGGCTACCTGTCGCACTTTGGGAAGGCCCTGAGTATAAAATACTTCCTATATTAACTTTGGCTATAGCTCCGACTGCATATATAACCAGAATCTCGCGCTCAAGCTTAATGGACACACTCGGTAAAGAACACATCAAAACTGCTTTAGCAAAAGGTCTTGGCTATTGGACCGTAGTTATGAAGCATGCAATTTATAACAGCCTCATTCCTATTGTTACTTTTGCGGGTCCCTTACTTGCAGTCCTTATCACTGGTTCGTTTGTAGTGGAGTATGTCTATGCTCTTCCCGGCATGGGCAAATATTTCGTCACCGCATTTATTAATCGCGATTACTTCCTTGTCAGCGGCGTAGTGGTGATTTTCTCAATAGTGCTTTTGGTAGTGAATACTGTGGTGGATTTAATAGTCATTCAATTAGATCCGAAACAGAGATCTCTATAAGAGATCAGGTTGCGCTACGCTGCTTGCCTTTCACTGGTTGCACTTCGTTGGCATTATATGCGAAGAATTAAGAGTTAGTGAGCGAAGGATCTAACTCATAATTTTCCAATTGTCTTATAATAAAATTATGAACCCACGCGCAATGGCATATCTATTAATTTTACGCTGGACTATTGCACTAATATTTTTTGCAAATGGCGTACCTAAATTATGGGATGAGGGTTTCGGCGTGCATGCAGATGACTTTTTCAAAACACTTAAAGATGATGTGATCTTTAGCCCTTATAAAGAAGTTCTTAAAACACTAATTATCCCTAACGCTTTTATTTTTGCAAACTTTGTAAAATACTCTGAAATTTTACTTGGAGTAATTTTCTTCCTCGGCTGGCCTCTAAGAGCAGGAGCAATGCTTGGAACTTTTCTGCATTTGAATTACTTGTGCATAGCAAGTTTCCCAACTTTTATTTACTTAAATGCACTGATGATAGTTTGTGAGTGGACATTACTCTATGCGTTTTCTAAAGAGTAAATTTTATTTTCTAATATTACTTGTGTTATTTACGAGTGCCTGTAGTGATACTAGGACTGGATCCTCACGCCACTTCCTGCTACGCCAAGGCTTCGCAGGACAAGTCGCTCCTCGCAATGACGGCATTGTTTCCAAAACTTTAAATCTCAGTATAAGAGGCAGCGACCCAAAAACTCTCAATCCCTGGATTGCCAGCGATGCAACTAGCTCTATGCTCGGTGCAATTCTTTTTGATGGTCTAATTAAAGTCGATCCAAATACTGACGAAGTCAAACCTCATATGGCAGAGTCTTTGCAGATCCTTGATGCTGGTAAAACTATCATCGTCAAACTTAGAGATGATCTTTATTGGAACGACGGCACACCGAT
>CAYQSL010000239.1:0-2757 GCA_964420165.1 uncultured Gammaproteobacteria bacterium
AGCGTCGATGTGCGCACTATTTGCCCAAAACTATGATTGTTTTCCATTTTGTTTTAAATTACGCTGCTACTGTTTCTTTATCACCAAGCTCTGTATAGAACTTATCGAGAGTGAATTTTACGATCTCTTGAACTTGATTACCTAATGAAGCCATTAGCTCGTCTTTTTCAGAGTTAATAGCTTTTAGTTCAGTAGAAATTTTGTTTTGAATCTCTTCGTGCGATGCATCTAATAAAGATTGTTTTTTAGAATTTGCAATTTCAATTGCTTGAGAAAGAATTTCTTGAGCTTGAATTCTAGCTTTGCTTAAAATATCAGAAGAGTTTGAGTCTCTAAGTTCCGCACTTGCTTGCTTTGCAGCAAGTTTAGCCGCTTCAAGATTAGCTTCAATGAATTTCTCACGGTGCGTAATGACTTTTTTGAGTTTATCAAAAAAAACAAGCTTCATTATCCCAAGAAAGATAATGAAGCTCATAGTAAAGATTACAAAAGTAAAATTTAGTGCCATTGTTGATTATTTAGTATAAACTAAGCGATTTTCCCGAATATTAGGAAAGAAACTAACCATGCAAGAATCCCTAATGCCTCAGACATACCCGCAAATATGATTGCGTTAGTAAAAAGCGCACCTGTGTGCTCAGGTTGTCTTGCAGACCCCTCAAGCATTTTTGCCGCTACATTACCTACTGCTATTGCAGGACCTGTTACTCCGAGTGCAGCGATACCAGCACCTATTGCTAAACCTACAGTTTCCATTTCAGCCATTGAATATAACTCCTTATAAAATAAACCCTATCTTGCCTTGGCCCGAGGACTCCAACAAGACTATCCGATTATAACAGGTAAATTTTTAACCATTTTTACTTGAATCTTGTTTAAAGATAAAGGTTTTGTTTCACAAAACCTTTATCTCTCTCGGCTCAGCATTAGGAGCAAGCTCCAATGCGTTCACCTTCGTTCGAATAAAGTTTCTCAAAGTTCTTAACCTAGCGTTAAGCAGGATTTAGTTCTATTAATCCAAGTTTCATTGGAGAATTAATGGCAAATACACAACAATTTCAATCTATGCCCATGCTTGCAGGCTATGGCAAATTACCCGGAGTCCCAGGAGTCCCTAATCATCCGGCTTTAAGCGGTTATATTAGTTCGGGTTCTGGAGTTGCTGGAACCAGCTTTGGTGGAACTCTAGGACAATTGGTCAATCAAGCAAACAGCGTGATGGGCAAGCCTGAAGACCTCAGTATTCAAGCTGTTCATACAGGTAAGGTTGATATTCACGAAGTAATGATTGCTTTAGGTAAGGCTGATGTAGCTTTTAAGTTAATAACAGCAGTAAGCCAAAAAGTGGTTGGTGCCTTCGATAAATTAACTAGTATGCAAGTTTAATTCGTGCATTTACCTAAAAAACCTAGCCGATAAGCGATGGGGATAAATGGCTAAGTAAACAAAAGTGGAATAAAGAATTTGATTAAGAAATACTTGGATGGCAGGAGAAGTTACAACAGAAAATAATAATGACATTGATTTTGGCGAAGGGACCAACAATGCAGGGGGAGGCGCGGGTAATTTCTTTCAAGGAATTTTCAATGACCCTCAAAAAAGACTTTATGCAATTATCGGAATTTCGGTTGTTGTAGTAATTGCAATTTCAATTTTTTTCTTTGCTGGAAAAAAAGAAACTAACAGTGAGGAGAATAAAGGTAAGTTAGTACCTTTAGTCCAAGAAATAGATCAAGCTAGAGCTTTTGAAATTGTTGCTAAATTAAAATCAGTAAACATTGAAGCCAAGGTTATACCAAGTGAAAAACCAGGAGAGTATGTTGTCCAGGTTTATGAAAATGCAATTGAAAGTTCTTACTTATCATTATCAAGAACCAATCTTTTAGAAAACGATGACTATGGTCTTTTCGATGTCAGTGACTGGGCTGCAAGCGATTATGATAAACGTATAAAACTTACTAGAGCTATTAATGGTGATCTCTCAAGAATCATAAGTAGATTGGAAGGATTGCGCTCTGCGATAGTTAGAGTCAATGTGCCTGAACAAAAAATCTTTACTGATGAAGAAGCAGATACTACTGCAACAGTACAAATTGAACTTTTAAATGATGGTGATGAAATTACTAAATCACAAGTAAAAAGTATCGTAAATATTCTTAGAGGATACATTCCTAATTTGAAGAAAGAAAGAATTTCTATCGTTGATACTCAAGGTAGAAACTACAGCAGTTTCAAAGCCGAAGAGGAAGGCGGTACTGATGACTATATTGATGAAGTTGAAAGACTAAACAAGATTATTGAAAAGAGAGTTACTAAGTATCTTGATGTGATTCTTGGCTCTCCTGAATACGAAGTCAGTGTCAGCGTTTCACTAGCAAGAGAAAAAGTTCAACAACAACAAACTTTATATTCAGAAGGTGCAGTTGGTTCGCGCCAAGCCAATACAGAACAATTACAAGCTAACTCTGCTGGCGGTGCCGGAGACGGTGGTTCTAATTCTAATAGCGGAAAAAATTATAATGCAACTAATATCAATGAAACGATGTTACCTAGCTACGAACAGAAAAATATTACTTTCTTGCCTGGTGGTATTCGTGACGTAACAGTTGCTTTGGCTGTGGATAAAGCAGTTCCAGCGATGATTTCATTACAACAATTAAGAGACAGCGTGGCTGCTGTAGTTGGTCCAGAAATAACTGCAGAAAATGTCAAGATCACTGTAGTAGATTTACATTCCAAAGATTCTCCAGCTGCTGC
>CAYQSL010000240.1:0-2747 GCA_964420165.1 uncultured Gammaproteobacteria bacterium
ATACAAATAATAGGAGAGTTTTTGTTACTTGTAATACTAAAAACTTAGTTTAATTTAAAAAATTTTAGAAATGTGTATAGATCTTATCTTCTACCAATGGTAAACCATTGGTAGAATCAATTACTGAGGGACTTTCAGAGAAATTCTTTACTACTCCTATTTGAAGGAAATTTTCTGGAACTGCTTCAAAACAGCCTAATAATTCATAGTCTTCGCCACCAAAAAGAGCTTCAAATAATAATACATTTTTGTCTTTAGGTATTATCCCTGTGTCAATCTCAAGGTTAACCCTACTTTGGGCAGCAATTTCAAATAAAGCCTGAGCAAGCCCATCGCTGGTATCCATTAAAGCGCCTCTTGTTACTTCTAAAGCTAGGGCCTCAGCAATTCTGGGCTTAGGCTGCAAATGATATTGAATATCAGAGCTTTCGGTACCTTTCCTTTCTTGATCAATAAAACTCTTGATTTGGCTTGGGCTTGCCTCAGATTCCTTTAAAGCAAAATACTTTTTCAGGAAAGTCCCACTATTACCGAACTTACCAGTCACACAAATTCTATCTCCAGGCTTAGCATTTGCTCTTAGGAATTTCGCTTTGTGGATAGCTTTACCAATGATAGTTATAGAGACCGAAGTTTCATTTGCTGCCCTGCATAAATCACCACCGATTAACTTTGGGAAGCCGAAGCTTTTAGCACACTCATATAAGCCACGATAAAATTCTGAAACCCAGGTTTCAAGAGAGTTCTGTTCGGGTGATTCACTAATACGGTCAGAGAGAGAGAGTCCAACTAAAAAATACAAAGGCTCGGCTGCCATCGCTGCCATATCTGAAATGTTCACTGCAAGTGACTTCCAGCCAATATCGTAAGGAGAAAATAAGTCCGAACTAAAGTGAGTATTCTCAACAAAATTATCTACAGAAAAACAATAATCAGCAGCATTTAAACTCACCAAAGCTGCATCATCACCAATAAATTCATCGGCTTCAGGAAAATTCTTTTTGATAATTTCAATTAAGTTCTTTTCTCTTTGCATTTAAAGACTTATTGTAGCGAGCTGATATACTGTCTTTCATGAAAGCTATCTATCCAGGCAGTTTTGACCCACCTACTCTCGGGCATCTAGACATTATTCATAGAGCTGGCAAAATTTTTGACAAGCTTCTGGTATTGGTTTCTGAAAATTTAGATAAAGCAGAAAAGCTCGATGTGGTAACTCGCATCAATCTTATTAAAGAAGCCACTTCGGATATGAAGAATATAGAAGTAGCATCATCTCAAGGTCTTACAGTAGATTATGCAAAGACTCATGGCTATTCAGTTCTAGTTAGAGGTATTCGTGGAGCTTCTGATTTCGAGATAGAACTAGAAATGTCTCAAATTAATAAAGCGCTCTCCGGTATTGAAACCACATTTCTTATGACTGATCCTAAATACTCTTTTATCCGGGCTTCCAGAGTCTGGGAATTGCTTAGATTTGGCGGTGATATTAGCAATTTAGTACCAGCGAACGTAGAGAATCTTCTACTTAAAAATAACTAGAGCCTATTCAAAAAGCTCCCAGATGCTAGGCTTGCAAGTCCGAGAAAGCGGAGTTTATTTGAACAAAGTGAGTCAAGAAGCTTGCTTCTTAGCGAACACGTGAAAAGCTTAATGCGAAGCATCACTTGCTGTAAATGAGCATTTTGAGGACGAGTATAACAACGCAGATGGGACTTTTGGGAAAGGCTCAGGCAAGTAGATTGTGTTTGGGGAGAATATAAACTACAATTAACTTCAGAAGACTGGGATAAACAATCAGGAGCAAATTAATAAGTGGATATTTTCGAAAAAATTGATGAAATTGGTGAATACATAGAACAAGCCAGAATGATTCCAGTCATCAACCAAAAATTATTAGACGTAGATTATCTAATGAAATCTTTAGAGGAACTCTATGCAGCTATCCCTTCTGAAGTTAAAGAAGCAAGAGAAGTTTTAAGACAACAACAAGCTAGACAACAAGAACTAGATAAACAAGCAAATGAACTCATGGATAAAACCAAAAACGAGTGTGAGCGCATGATGGCTTTAGCAAAAAACGAATCTAACAAACTTGTAGACCAACATGAAATACGTTCTATGGCTGAAGAGCAGGCACGTATGATTCAAGCTGATGTAATGGAGCAGATTGAACAAATGCGCAATGAAGCTCTACAGGAGATTGATGAACTACGCAAAGAAACTTTAGAGAAAGCTCGCGCACTAGAAGATAGATCAGCACACAGAGCAAGAGAAGTGCGAATGAGCGCCGATAAATATGCTGAAGAAGTTTTAAATCACATTGATAACACTATTGGTGAAATTCTTTCAGTAAGCAAGAATGGCCGTAAATATTTTGTCGAGCAAAGAGAACGCGATCTTATGGATAGCGCTTCGATGAATTAAGCTTAGAGATTAAGTTTAGAATTTAATTATTTTTAACTGATATTGCCTTTCTTGCGATTTGCTAATATAACTATTGCGTTTGCGCTTATGGCGTATCGGCAAACTGCGGACTGGCTCAGTGCCATGAAGCAAGCCTTCGTTAGAAGGCGTAGTCTTCAAAGATAAAAAGACATCTCCTTGGGAGATGCGTATCGGCGAAGTAATAGACCTGCGGAAGTGGCTCAGTGGTAGAGCATCTCCTTGCCAAGGAGAGGGTCGCGAGTTCGAATCTCGTCTTCCGCTCCATTTTTATTAGTAACGCGACCAGAGGGTCGGCTCTT
>CAYQSL010000241.1:0-2731 GCA_964420165.1 uncultured Gammaproteobacteria bacterium
ATTCTCTAACGGTTGGTTTATCTTCTTTAGATTTAAGATCTAAACATTTAATGAAACTATCTTTAACTGGTTCTTTACTTAGCGCTTTTTCAAAAGCTTTAGGATACCTCACTAAAGCATGAGCAAAAGTATAGTTTTGTGATTTAATATTCTCAGCTAAATTAGCCGTAAGAATATTTACGAAAGATGGACACTCAATTAATTCTGCAAAAGAATCGCTTCTAATCATTTTTACAAGCAAGTTATCATTATTGAAAACATCCTTAATCCAAGCTGTTGCTGTCTTGGTAAAGGGATCATTTTGAGTTATATCCAAGAATCCTTGCAATATAAGTTCTGGAAATACTATATTTTTATCCTCTGATGAAGCCAGGGCAAACCATTCTGTCGTTAGTTCTCTTATTGAATCGTCGTCTTCTGGCGTCTTTATGAGATCAATAAGTAAATCTGGTTTTATAGATTTCAACAATTCCCTTATGTCATATTGTGATTTGAATAAAGGAAGATTGGCTGCAACCAATTCACAATAAAAAGGGAAACGTTTATCTTCTGGTTTAGAAGAGTTGTTTATAAAATTTTCCTCTAAGTATTGAATAAAATATTCTTTAAATAAATTTTGAAGAGATGGTTCTGTTATGAATGGCAGGCATCCTGACTCGTAGTTATAAAGGCCTTCTCTGATTTGAGGTATATAAAACTTTCTAAGATCCTCGTCTTCTAGAATTGCTTTAAGAGCAGTAATTCTTTCTCTTGTTATTTTCTTAGCTTCAAACGTTTTGGTTATTTCTTGGGTAAAAGATTCTAAAACTTCATCACCATTCTCATCGTCTTCGATTGCTTTTAGCAATTCTTCTTTAGCTTGATCTCTAATTAATTTATTCTCATGCCCGAGTAAAAGCAAATCTAATTCATAATAATTTTCACTCATCAACTTATCACTCAGATCCTCATATTCTGGAGATTTTACTGAAAAAAACTTTTTATCAGAAAGAAGTTTAAGAACATTCCTGTTCAAGCGTTCTTGATTGAACAGTATTCTAATTTCTGAACAAACAATGGGATCACGATAAAGATCAAGTCTTAAGCGATCGTCAGCAAGAAGTTCTTCAAGTAATTTATTTATAAAATTGTCATCGGGGCTTTGCCTTAACGTTGTAACTGTAGGTTTAATAAAACTACTACTTAAAGGAATTTGATGAAGATCTCGTAGAAGATACGGATGACTAGTATTGAAAGTTGCTTCGCCTTCTAGAGGTATATCAAAATGACCGATTGCTGCTGCTCGTGCTCGAATTTCTGAAATTGGATGATATTCTCTTATAGATGAAGTCATTATTTAGATAATAGCAATGTCTTTAAGGGTTTAATCCAGGAATTATCTGGGCGTTTCGCCTTACATTTTTTTAATAATTCGCCAAATTGCATCATGTTAATATGTATATGATGATTTACATATCTAGCTTTGCAACAATTATCAATTTGGCATTTAACCTTATGCCTTCGATGTGCATGGCTATGATGGGTATGGCAAACAATTACCTTAATATCACTAACCTAATAATTTTAAAAACTAAATAACAGAGTTCACGACGACAAAGCTAGATAAGTAAAACTCTAAATCCGTTAAATGTCTTTGTCTCGATGCAAGTCCAAACAAAAAATCCAAATATTATTGATCGACCTAGTAATTCCCCAGGTATTCATAGAGACGCGCCGAATGAACCTGAACTTAATCCTGCGACTCTTCCAAATAGACTTAAACAACTTGAAACAATTTTTTCTAAACTTCACGGAGAACAAGAAACTGAAGAATCAGAAAAACAAGAAAATCTAACTAGTGTAATCAATACTTTAAATTTAGTCAGAGAAAAATATCCTGTAGTTTTAAATTGGTTTACAGTGGCTTTGCATTCAGCAGCATCGAGTTTACCTTTTATGCCTTTTGTTTCTAAGACTCTTTCTAAGAAAGTAAAAGATTGGGCGATTATATTCTCGCGTTATGTGGTGCCTGTAAATATGATCCACAATGCCATTGAAGATATTTTTATTGGTAAAAGATTATTCCATGGAATAGCACGTTTAGTTCCACCTATATGTCTTCCATTCTTGCCCTTCTTTAACTTCTCAATGCCTTATGGCATCTATGCTGGGATAAATTTCCCAACCGAAGAAATTGTCAAAAGAACTGGAGAATTAGATAAACACAGTACGATAGCAGAGAACAATAAAAAAGTTATCGATGGTCTGAAGGGAATGTGGGCAGATTTTAAAAATCAAGCAGTACCTATGAAAGAAAGATTTAGGTTAGGTTCTATATTCTTTGCTTCAGCATCGATGCTTAGTGGAGCTCTTGGTGGTTTGGTTTTTTCTCCAAATAGTTTAAACAATATGCCTGCAACTTTCTTTGGCTTTATTAGAAGTATGGGTGGTTTGATTGGAGATTTGAATTTGATTCTTGGTAAAAATAGTACTAAGAAAGAAAAAACTATTGGCAGTTTATATGCTGTGGGATCACTCATGGATATGACACAAAGATGGATTACTGATCCAATTATCAATGAGCTTTATAACCATGCTAAGACTTCTTTAAACACAATCTCTACAATGCTTTGGACACATATGTCTACTGAGCGTAATCGTCAGCAAGAGAAAAAAGAGAAACACTTACTTCATGCTAAGCCTGCGTTGCAAGCTGCTTAATAGCTTCACGTACTTCTTCTCTATCATCGAA
>CAYQSL010000242.1:0-2728 GCA_964420165.1 uncultured Gammaproteobacteria bacterium
GCAGGTCGGAGCAAATCCTCAATCTTACATAGCTTTGCTTATTTTTGTAATCGGTTTCCTTTGGGAGCTTTTAGCTAAAAGATCTAAAACAAAAAACCTTGCGGGCGTAGTTATAGGTCTAGGATTACTTTTCCTCGGCTTAGATATTATGACCAACTCTATGACCGGTTTTAAAGATTCTGAGTATTTTAAATCTCTAATATTAAGTTTAGAAAATGTACCGTATGGAATTATGGTTGGTGCAGTTTTTACAGCTTTAATTCATTCAAGCGGCGCTGCAATCGGTGTAATCCAAGGTCTTGCAATGCAGGATTTGATTTCACTTGAAGCTGCTTTCCCCTTTATACTTGGAGCGAATATAGGTACTTGCATTACGGCAGTTCTAGCGGGGCTTAAATCTCCAGCAGCAGCTAAGAGAGTTGCCATGGCACATGTGATTTTTAATATATTAGGAGCTGTACTTTTTGCTTTCTTTGTACCGCAATTTATTAAGTTCCTCTATATATTTAGTCCAGCTAATGATATTCCAAGAGTAATTGCAAATGCGCAAACTGTTTATAACTTAGCTTCAGTAATTATTTTCTATCCGTTTATCAAGAGCTTGGCTAGGTTCTGTGAATGGCTTGTGCCTGATGATAAAAATCCTCAAAGAAGAAAATATTTCTTTTCAAGTATTAAAGATTTGCAAGATACCCCAGATTTACTTTTGGTTCAATCAATGGATGCCATTAGAGCTTATAAGAATGTAGTTAAAGAGATGCTTTGGTTATCAAGAGACTATTTTATAAGACAAGAGAAATCAAAATTAGAATCCTTCGTCAAATTAAGAGAGTATCAAAAAGAATTTAGAGGAGAGATTCTAGATTTCTTGAATGAGACAATGAAATTGAGATTGAGTTATAAGTTAGTTTCTCAAGCTCTAAACCAAGTGAGCTTGGTGAACGAGATTGAGCACGTTGCTTATAAGCTAGAAGCTTCGCTTGAAGTTATGCAATCTCGCGTACCGAAGTTCGATGAAAATTTTGGAGACCTTGAAGAATATTTCAAAAAGATAGTTAAGTATTTCTCTAAGTCTTGTAATGCTGTTTTAAACAATTCGCCAGAAGATGGAAAAAGAATTTTTGATAATTTAATTAGTCTGAAAGGAACTGAAGAACAGTTACGTGAGCGTTCAGTAGATAATTTGCGTGAAGATCATCCTGGTTATGAAGAAGAGAAACAAAACCTTTGGGTTCTGGAGTTCTCTCGTAGTGTGAATGCTACTTCTAAAAGAATTTGCCAGATTATTATTGATCAGAAAATACGTTACCACAGGGAAGAAGGTACTGCTTCTGTGATTGCTTAAAGTAAATGCCGTCATCCTCGGCTCGCATAGCGAGACGGGGATCCAGTCAACCCGAAGATTCTAGAAGTATGGATCCCCAGCCCTTCGGGCTGAGGATGACGATTACCACCCAAGAGTAATGGAAATTGGACAATGGTCTGATCCTTCTACTTCGCTATGCACTTCAGCAGCTTTGAGATAAGGTAGAACGGCTTCACTTATATAAAAGTAGTCAATTCTCCAGCCTACGTTCCTTGCGCGTGCAGCGGTTCGAAAGCTCCACCAGGTATAAACGTCTACTTTATCAGGATGGAAGTGCCTTAAGGTATCTGTGAAACCTTGCTCCTCAAGCCAGTCTAAGTAAACCTTCTCTATTGCCATGAAACCAGAAGTATTGGTATTGTCTTTTGGTCTTGCAAGGTCAATATCAGTATGAGCAGTATTGTAGTCTCCAGTGACGATGATGTAAGGAGTTTCTTTTTTAAGTTCTTCTAAGTAAACCAAAAATGCCTCATAGAATTCTAGTTTAAATTTTAGTCTTTCGGTATTAGCCCCACCGTTAGGGAAATAAATATTCAAGAGTACAAATCTTTTATCACCATCGAGCTTATGCCATGACTCAATGATTCTACCCTCTGAATTGAAGTCCTTGAGCTGTTTTTGTAGGTCGGCTAGTTTTAGTTTGTCTTTGCCGTATTCAATAGTGGTATCTGATTTGCCAGCATTAATTTCTGCAATTTGCTTTGGCATAGTTTTTGCTTGATTAAATCTTTCAGCTTTAAAGCCAAAAGAAATATCTACAGGAAGAAAACTATCTTTGAAATAATTTGCAACTCCGCTATAACCCTTTCTTTCTGCGCTGCATAAATGAAAGTGTGGATAAGAAATACATTGATGGAAACCATCTTCAAGCTGGTCATTTTGCACTTTAGCTTCTTGCATGCAAACTATGTCAAAGCCACTCTCTTCCAGCCATTTAAAGAAGCCTTTCTTGCTTACAGCTCTTAAGCCATTGACGTTCCAGGATGCGATTTTGATTTCGGGCATTCTATAAATATAACATTGGTCAATGCCGTCATCCTCGGCTCGCAGCTTGTCCTCGTAGCTTTAGCTACGGGGATAGCGAGCTGGGGATCCAGTTTGCTAACAGACTTTATTAGACTGGATTCCCAACCCTGCGGGTTGAGAATGACGTACCATCTCTACTATCGCATCTCCTATCTGAGATGTACTTGCATTACCACCAAGATCTGCCGTCATAATCCCTTGATCAAGAACTGCTTTGATTGAGTTTTCGATAATCGCAGCTTCTTTATCCATGTTGAAACTGTAGCGCAACATCATGGCTGCAGAAAGCATCATTGCCATTGGGTTTGCAAGTCCTTTGCCTGCGATGTCTGGTGC
>CAYQSL010000243.1:0-2727 GCA_964420165.1 uncultured Gammaproteobacteria bacterium
ATTCTTTTTGATAAAATTCTATTTGCGCAACAGCTTCCATACCTACTTCTGCAAGTATTTTTGGAACTTCAGTTTTAGAATACATTTGCAACATCGAAAGCATAGACCAAGTTTCAGGAACACCTAAATCACGCACAAAATTACTAATATATTGTGGGTGAGTATGTGCAGACATAGTTACAGATGGTCTTGGTAAGGATTTAGAACCAGGATCAAGCATTACCAAAGCATGAACAAATCCCTCATAGTTCAACTGGTAAGCGCCCATCCAACCTTGAGTTAAGGGAGAATCATATTTATCATAATTAAAGCCTGGCTTAAATGGAGCTATATAGTTGACCATTTGCTCTTCAAAAACTTCTGATTTAAAAGCCGTATAGATCTGCTTGATCTCACCATTGTTAGTTAGATATGGGGTAAAGATTGAGACGTTAATATATTTTTGACCAGACTCTACCGAAACTCTATTACGAAGCATAGGTGATCTAAACACACAATTCAAATCCCAAGAATGTTTACCGATATTCGAGATACCAGCAATCCAACAAAGATCAACTTCATCTTCTAATTTATATCTGAAAAGCTGATCAACAGTGGCATCTTTACCTTTAACGATAATTGGTAAAGGATGTCTATCGTGATAATTTCTTACAAAATTTCTTAGAGACTTCATACAATCCCAAAGTCTTTCTTCAATACAAATAGTCTCATGTTGATAACCAATCGGAATGATGCCATTTTCATAATCACCAATAAGTGCATCTTTATATTCTTGAGAAGTATATTTAAGTATAGATTTATGAGAAAGCAAATAATGAGAGATTTTATAGATATAGATCCCCGTTCTACAAGCAAGTTTGAACATTTTAGTTCTTAAATTAGTATCCAAATAGTAAGTTTGATTGAATCCAAAACTAGCACCTGCACAAATACTATGGAACATATATGGCGGGTAATCCTCTTCATGAACATTAATATACTGATCGAAGAAAATTCCCAGGCTATTAATCAATTCATTTTCATCTTCAATACTTGCAACTAAATAAATCAAGTAAGAAGTTACAAACATCTCACCTAATTTAGCGAGCTTATCAAGCATGCTCTCTTGGTCTAAACCACTCATTGAAAGTTTTTGGGCTAGAATTTGGAAAACCCCGCCTGTTGCTTTATGATCACCAAAAACTGGTATTAAAGAGAAAGCATTTACAACTTTCAACTTAACAAAATCATTAATGATATTTTTTAGGCTTGGCTCATAGCTAATAAAATTAGCTCCATAGAGTTCTAAGACTTTAAGTATCTTGGCAAATGATTTATAAAGTTCAGCAGTATCAGTTTTATTAGACTTAAATAATTGAACATATTCTTGAACATTAGACTCCCAGAGCTGTTCAAGGGCTTCAAAATTATTTACATCAATTGTAGAGCGGATTCGCGCATCAAAACTTTGGAATTCTTGCTGCTTAATAAGAATATTCTTGCTTTTATTCTTTTCTGTAATTCTAAGTTCAATATTTTCAGAGGCACTAGTTACAACCAGATCAGCTTCTTTAGTAGAACCTGCATTTTTGATAATACGATTTTTTCTTTCTATATCAGGCACTTCAAAAGCTTTCACCAAAAGGCTTACAGCTTCATGCATTTTTCTACTAGATTTATGGTTTTGATTTTTTCTGTTTTCAAAAAGTTGCATCGCAAAATCAATGTCGCTTTGGTTCTGACCATTCAAGAGCCAACGACCACCTAGAATCAACCAATCAATAAAATCTAACTCGTTATAGCTTTCATATTCTTTAATACGAGAATAGCAATTTATAATTTCTTGATATCTACGCAAAACAGCAAAAGGAGATTGCATCTCTTCAGCTTCATAGTATTTCTGTAGTATCAAATCACGCTTAAGATCAGCATAACGCTTAGTAAAATTAAAAGTCACTAGCAATTCTTCATAAATTTTCTGATATTCATTATTTGCTTGAAGATCAATCTCCGAATGCTTTTCATCATAAATCAACTTTTGCAAATAGAGCTTAGCCCACTTACAAGAGCTATTGATATCTTTTCTCCATTCTTCATACTTCTCTTCTGCAATAAGATGTGAAGCAATAGTACCACCAAGAGCCATCCATTCAAGAGATCTATCAAAATCTAAGAAAGGTTTTTTAGCTTGCTGTGGATTATCAACCAACACAAGCAGTGAATCATCATTGTTAATTTGCATTAACGACTTTAACTGTGGCAAGTTTTGTAACATTTTAATCAAATCATCGTGATCTGAATTAAGCTGAATTACATCAACACCTTGATAAGCGAGCTTATAATCTTTGAAAAATCCTTTCAAGTAAATTTCTAGGTATTTTATATCCGCTTGCATTGCAGAGATCTTGGTTTTAATATCATTTGCCTTAGCTGTATCTAGCTCAGAAAAACGCTTATCAAAGATTCTCCATTTCTTATAATCAGATCCATAGCTAAGGACACAAGCTTCAATAATTTCACGACTTAAAGGAGTTTTAAACTCGAGAGTAGTGAGCTTATGCAAAATATCTTCGGCTTTAGTTTTAAGCTCTCCGCCCATAAAGATCTCTTTATCTACAAATGGATCAAAGACTCTGATTTCTTTCGGTAAAGCATATTTTTTAATTTGATAATCTACTAAAGTTTCTATTTCAGGGATCGAAACATTCTTGATATATTGTTTCTGTTGCAAGAGAAGTGCAATCAAAT
>CAYQSL010000244.1:0-2723 GCA_964420165.1 uncultured Gammaproteobacteria bacterium
TTGAGTATCGATGAAACGGCTTTAAGCATTGAGTTAAACAAAAATATAAATACCAGTGGCAATCCTTATGCAGAGATGGATTCTGCTCCAAAGAAAAACCAAGACCTCGTAATGAGAAAGTCTAAATTAGTAAATGGGCATTTTATGGAGACTGAAAATATTCTTCATTCAGCAGAACAGGAAATTATTCTACTTTGTTTGAAAGACAAAAACTTTATTCAAGAATTCATGGCTTCTGAACAGAGCTTTGTTACTGACTTACATCAGCAAATATTTGATAAGTTGATTGATGTGAGTTTTGAAAACCCTGATAATACTAATTCAGATCAAAAATATTTACTGCTCAATCAAGCTCTGAATGAAGAAAGAGATTTAATTGAAGCGCTCTCGGAAATTGGAGTTAAACTTGAGAAAACAGAATTTCCTGAAGACGAATTGCAGGAGTATTTTGCAGTTTTGTTGAGACGTTTACGTAGAGCGGGTTTGCGCTTGCAGATTTCTGAAATTAAAAAACAAATCACCGAGCTTGATGAATCTAATCAAGCTAAAATGCAAAAAATTCTTGAGAAGGCAGCACTTGAGAAAGAATTACATTCTTTGAAAGCTTAATTCTGAGATTTTGTCATAGGATAAATCATTAATATTTGCTTTTAGGTAATTATTAGCAAGTTCTATTTTGCTACTGAATATAGGATCCTCAAGAAGCTCTCTAGAATGAGTTCTTACAAATTCATCTAATCTTTTGCCTGGGAAATATTTGTCCAGTACTGCATCTTCGGCAAAAGTGCAGGAAGGTTTTGAATTAAAGTCAATAATACCGGTGTGGAAATTTTTAGGGAAATGTAAAACTGGATTTTTTGAATCAATTGCGCAAACTAGTAAATTGGCATCAAATATAATGTCTTTTACTCTCTGCGTATGATAACCATATTTACTTCTTGAGTAATGCATTTTTTCAAAGTTTAGATTGTTTTTAAAAGTAGCAATTTGGTTTGAAGATGAACTAATGCGATGAACTAGATGAATATTTTCTGCAGGGATTCCAGAACTAATAAGACTTAAAACCGCTTGGTAAGCAGTACTGCCAGAGCCAAGTACTACTACTTTGTTCAATGTATCCTTTGTACAATGTTTTAAACTTGCATCAATAGAAACTGTGCAGTAAGAAATATTTTTCAGATAGACTTCTGTATCAAAGAATTTTCTGATACAAGTAGCTTTTTCTAGAAGCCTTCCTCCTTCACTACCCATATAACCCATAGCAAGTGATTGTCCAAAGCTAATATTTATTTGGTGAGAAATTTCATTCTCACCAATAAGGCTACTGTTCAATCCACAATAAGTTCGTAGAAAATGTAATTTAGCCTCTTCGTTTAATAAAACCCCTAGTTCAAAATTACTTTTGTTGACACTTCTAATGGCATCTTTAATTTCTTGGATTTGCTGATTCTGAAGTTGATTTTTACTAAAAGCATAGATTTCAAATCTATTACAAGTTGAAACAAGTGATACTTCATTTATGAAATCAAGATTCTTTATGCTATCTAAAAGTAATGGAAATTCGTCATGAGAAACTTTCAGACTATTTAATTCTTCGTAATTACAATAAGTAAGCTCTGTTGCTAGAGGATTTCTAGCTAAGGTTTCAAAACATGCTCCTAGGTAAATTAACGGCACTAATTTAAATGATAACCTTGTACTTAAGTTTGGACAATGAAGCCTAGGAATCTTTAGCTTTTTAAGGACTTTACCCAGACTATTGAGAATTGTTCTCAATAGTCTGGGTGCAAGTTTTTTGAAAATACTCACATTCTTTTTGTAAGAAGCAAATATTGCATTTCGGTCTGCGAGCAATGCAAATTTCTCTTCCATGTGAAATTAACCAAAGTGAAAACTGATCCCAGTATTTCTTTGGAATGATTTCACTTAGTTCATATTCAATTTTTACTGGATCTTGTTTGTTTGTAAGCCCAAGCAGATTAGTAATTCTTTTTACATGAGTATCAACTACTACTCCCTCTGACTCATTGAACCAATTACCAAGAACTACATTTGCTGTCTTCCTGCCCACGCCAGCAAGATTGGTTAGTTCTTCAATGGTACCTGGTACTTCTGAATTATGATTTTCAACTAAATCTGTTGCCATAGAAACTAAGTTACGAGCTTTATTTTTATAGAAACCGCATGACTTGATGGTTTCCTCAACATCTATTAATTTGGCATTAGCTAGTTTTTTTGGTGTGGGATATTTTTTAAAAAGATCTGGAGTAACTTTATTGACTCTGTCATCAGTGCATTGTGCTGATAAACATACTGCACAAATCAATTCAAATGCGTTCTTGTGAGTGAGAAAGCATTTAACATCACCGTAGTGTTTTTTTAGTTTGCTTACTATGCATTTAGTTTTTTTAGTGTCAGTAGGCATTGATTTTAATTTTACCGTGCCACGTCATACTCAGCCCTGCAAGGGCTGGGGATCCGGTCAACCAAAAAGTTTCGGGTAATTCCTGGATCCCCGAACCACTACGTGATTCGAGGATGACGCTAAAATATCTATTAATGACTAACCCAAACTTATTAATAAAACAATTCGAACTGGGGCCGATGGAAAATTACATATATTTCATTGGTGACAAAAATACCAAAGACAATGATGTATTAGATCCGGCTTGTGATGTAGATTTTATTCGTGAAGAATCGCAAAGAGAAGGACTTAATATCAA
>CAYQSL010000245.1:0-2086 GCA_964420165.1 uncultured Gammaproteobacteria bacterium
GCTTTTGCATGATCCTACCTTAATACAAAGAAATATTGATCAAATCGATTTAAAAAATGTCGCTAGTATAATTTATACTTCAGGAACTACTGGCATACCTAAAGGTGTGGTGCTTAGTCACAAAAACTTTTTAATTGCAGCTCTATCTTTTTATCAATTCGTTCCTTTAGAAGACACTTATACTTTTCTTTCTTTCCTACCACTTGCTCACATCTTTGAGAGAGTAGCTTCTGAAATGTATGGTATTGATCAAGGGGTTGTTTTTAGTTACTGTGAGCGTACTGAGGATTTGCCGGCAATGCTTGTTGATTCACATTGTGACATTATCAATGTGGTGCCAAGAATACTTGAAAAACTGCATGACAAAATTCTCAATGAAGTTAGTAAACAAAGTCCTTTGAAGCAAAAATTATTTAATGGCGCTCTCGATGTTGGTATCGAATATGCTAAGAAAAAAATTGCAAAGGAGCATATTAGCTGGGATCTAGAAGTTAAATATAATGCTGCTAAATCACTTGTTCTTGGCAAAGTTAAAGCAAAAATTGCTCCTAACCTTAGATATTTTGTAGTTGGTGGAGCTCCATTCTCAGCTGAAATGGTTTACTTCTTTGCTGCATTTGAATTCGGTGTAATAGAAGGTTATGGTTTAACGGAAACTTCAGCACCAATCTCGGTGAATCCGCCATGGGCAAATAAGCCGGGCACAGTTGGCATACCATTTAAGCATTTTGAAGTAAAAATTTCTGAAGATGGCGAGATACTTTGCAAAGGTGATTCTGTGTTCTTGGAATATTATAAGGATCCTAAGGCAACTGCTGAAGCCATCATTAATGGCTGGTTTCATACAGGTGACCTTGGAGAATTTGATGAAGATGGTTACTTGAAAATTACTGGTCGTAAGAAAGACTTGATCATTACTGCAGGTGGTAAAAATGTTGCACCAACTAGAGTGGAAGAAGCATTGCTAAAAAGTAGATACCTCACTCAAGCAGTAGTTTTTGGTGATAAACAAAAATATCTAGCAGCACTTTTAGTACTGAATGAACATGAAATTAATGAATGGCTAAAAGAGCAAAAAATAAATAGAACAGCCGGCGAGCCGATTGAAGCAATGAAAGAAGTCTATGATTTCATCCAACGACAAATAGAGATCAATTTGCGAACTTTAGATGGCTTTGAACAAGTTAAGGCTTTTCATTTAATGGATCATGAATTTACTATTGATTCTGGAGAGCTCACTCCAACTCTTAAAGTTAAAAGAAATGTTGTTCGTGACAGATATAAAGATTTGATAGAGCCTCTATTCATGAAGTCAAAAGAGTCTTAGGGCTTATGATAGAATTTCAAAGTTATGGCAAAATGTAGAATTTTATTTTTAGGACCAGCTGGCTCAGGCAAAGGGACTCAGTCTGCAAGATTAGCTGAGAAGCTTGGTATCGAGCATATTAGTACTGGTGATTTAATTAGAGCCGAAATTAAAAGTGGTTCCGAACTTGGAAATAAAGTAAAAGCTATTGTTGAATCTGGCAAACTTGTTAGTGACGATATAGTAAACGAGATCGTTAAATCTAAAGTTGAGGAACTTGATTCATTTATTCTTGATGGTTATCCAAGAACTTTAGAACAAGCAAAATTCTTTAGTAGTTTCTCAGATTTTGATTTTATTTTTGATCTTGAAGTACCTAAAGCTACTTTAGTTGAAAGACTTGGTGGTAGAAGAATGTGTACTAAGACCAATGATCCAAGCTGTAAAGGTATGTTCCACGTGAAATTCAATCCACCAAAGCAAGAAGCTACTTGCGATCTATGTGGTTCAGCTTTAATGCAACGTAAGGATGATATGCCAGAAACTATTGAAGCTAGATTAAATGGTTATGAAGCAGAGACTGGCAAGCCTCTCAATGACTTCTATGCAAACAAAAATCTAATCAAGATGGATGGCACTCAAGATCCTGATAAAGTTTTTGCAGAGATTGAAAATCATATAAACAAAGTAGCGGTTTAATATACTAATTTATCTTTTATAGTCTGTTCGAAAAGCTCTCAGATGCTAGGCTTGCGAATCCCTGAGGAGCCGGAGTTGACT
>CAYQSL010000245.1:2096-2716 GCA_964420165.1 uncultured Gammaproteobacteria bacterium
GACTTGGTCGTCAATGAGGACGACGAGGGGTGAGCGTAACGACGCAGATGAGACTTTGCGGACTAGACTATCTACTCATCGTCGAAGTCATCGAGGCTTACATTCTCAACAGGATTCTCAAGGTTATCAATTGAACCACCATCATCGAAGATACCTAACTCTTCAGATTTACCCATGTTAAGTACTTTTCTTTGACCACCGTATTCGATAGTAACTTTAGCTTCAGAGTAAGTATTCTTCGCTGAGTCAATCTTAGTCACAGCCCATGGTCCAACGTAACTACCCATAACTAACTCTTGAGTATTTTTCTTAGCCTTATCCATTGCTTTAGTAGCAAGTTGTAAAATCTTAGTTTTGCCAGTGCCTTCAACTACATCGAAGCTAGCTTCTTGAATATCGATCAATGCTACAACACTATCTTTACTAGTAAGAACTCCAACCAAGGTAGCTCTGTAAGCTTTGCGCTTATAAGTATTTGGTTGTTGTTGTTTTACAATAGCGATCTCTGCTGCTTTACGGTAATCAGCAAGAATAGAATCTGGAATCGCAAATGGATTGTCTCTGCCAGCACTTTCAAAAATCATTCTCGTGATTTCATTGTCTCTGGCTTGACTAATATT
>CAYQSL010000246.1:0-2703 GCA_964420165.1 uncultured Gammaproteobacteria bacterium
ATTAGCTGCTTCGATTAAGACTTCATCCCAAACTTCGAGTTGAGCTAATTGATCTGGCTTCAGCTCTTCACTTCTGAAGATACCTATAGAATTTAGTTTTTTAAGGAAAGAATTTCTTTGCGAGAGAACTTCTTTAAGCTTGATACAACGCTCATTATAATTAAGTTCTAGCTGAGTAATCACCGCATCGATCCAATCTCTACGCATCGACGGGCTGCCTTGAACAATTTCCAAATCATCCGCCATAAATGAAACTGAATATATATGATGTAAAAATTCTTTAGGTTTCTTAGTAACATCATTTACCTTCACCGTTCTTCTGCCACTAGATCTTAGACCAAGAGCAATAGTTAAATCTGGCTCAATCGCTGCATGAATAAAAGCCTCACTCAAATTAAAATTAACCAGCTCCGCATCCCTTACAGCACGCCTAGATTTACCTTGGCTTAATATTTGGATTACTTCTAGTAAATTGGTTTTGCCTTGGGCATTTTTGCCAATAATAATAGTTTTCTTCTTATCGAAGAATAAATCCGCTTCAAGGTAATTTCTAAAGCCAAGTAGTTTGATATTTTTAATAAACATATGATTTCGTCAAGACATTCAATTATATCAATTAAAGTATCCGTCATCCTCGGATCGCGCAGCGATTCGGGTTGTCATCCTCAGCCCAAAGGGCTGGGGATCTAGTCAATTGGAGTGATTGATAAACTGGGTTCCCAGTCCCTCCAGGACTGAGAATGACGAGGATGACGAGACTTTTAAAGGTTTATAACTTAGAATTAGTGCAGTGCATCTGGGCGAAACAAAAAATTTAAATTTGATATGTATAAACTGCGCCCTTGCTCTTGTTTTAACTAGTTTTCCACAACTTGTAAATGCAAAAGATAAGAAGGCTATTAAGCCAGCAACAACTAAAGCCGCAAATACAACTGGTAAAAAAAATATTCAAGCTAAAGTCCCTCACCCTGCTGAGAACCCATATGGAATAAAAGCAGGACCCCCAGCTCCAGTAATAAACGGAGAAGCGCTTTATGAAAACATCAACAAAGAAATTGTTATTCAAGAAAGCTCTGGTGAATTACCACAAGAAGTAAATGTAGAAATCACAGCAGATGAGATTAACTACAACCAAGAAAAAAATTATTATGAAGCAGTTGGTAACTCAGAAGCTTTTATACCAAGTAAACAAGCAACTTTATATGCAGACAAAATCACTTTCACATCAGAAACCAATCTATTAGAGGCTTGGGGTGATGTAAAAGTAATCCAAGGTGGTAACACTATTTATGGAACTTACATTTCTTTCAATACAACTAGTAATGAATATGAGTTAACTGAACCAAAACTATTTGTAAATGGTTTGAAACTAAAAGCAAGATTAGCTAAATCTAGGTACTACGATCTCAATAAACCGGAGAATAAAAAGAAAAAGAATGATGTCAATTTCTTTAATGGCGTTGCAGCATTCGAAGAACCTATTTCCCTTTTCCGCTATGGAGCAACTATGGGTACAAACTATAGCCGTGATATAAATCAATACAACATGCATAGGCACGTAGCTTGGCAAGACATCACTGATAAATCAAATCTCAAATATTCTGCTAAAGAAATTTTTATCGACAATACAAGAAAGACTAACAATATTAGAATTAAAGGTGCCAGAGTTTGGCTTAGCGATAAACTCAGCATTCCATCCCCTGTTCACATCACAGCAACAGCTGGAGATGGAGCTAACACTAGATTTAAAGGTCCAATCATTGGTACTCGTGAAAGAATTGGTGGCTTTGCTTTAGGTCCAAGATACTTTCTTGAAACCGATCCTGGAATTTTTTCAATAGTACCGCTTCTACAAGTCGGTAACGGACCAAGCTTTGGTGGAGGTTTAATCGGTACATTCAACACCCCAGGTGATACAACTGCCTTAATGGCTGGTTATGGTAGTTTGCATAATAGATTTATTGGTAGTGCACATCAATACTTAGGACACACCTTCCATGCAAATGCACTCGTCAATCAGTTTCGTAGAGATAGTATTTTTGGTTTAAGCCAAGTAGGACAACTTTATGAAATCGCAAGTTTGTTCAGAGTAAAACTGCCAACATTTTTTGAAGGTAGAGGTATGAGAGTAAGAGCTGCAGCCGGCTGGGCAGCAGATAATGCAAGCCTCTATACTAACGATGAAGGAAATAACTTAAGAGTAGAAAGACCAGATGAAAATCTGAAAGACCATAGTGGCTTCCGTTCTGAGATTGAAGCTTCCATGTACACCAAACCTATATGGCGCATGGGTAATGAAATGCATAATGTCAGCTTGAGAACACGTGGACAAGGTGCATTTAGATTTTATGATACTGGTGACTACTTAGCCATCGCGAGATTCGGTCCAGCACTTGAAGCAAGACTAGAAAACCTGGCTTTTGAAATTGATTATTTATTTGCTTCAGTTCATGGTCAATCACCTTTTATATTCGACCAGTTTATCGATGGTAGCCAATCAGTAGTCGTTGATGGAGATTACAGAGTTAACAAATGGTTCTCTGTAGGCACATTACTTACTTACAACCTTGATAGAAGCCGTTTCGTTAGAAGTGAGTTTAGAACTGAATTTGGACCCGATGACTTTAAGTTAAGACTAAGTTATGACAGCGTGCGTAACCAAATAGATTTGGGCTTTAATTTGATATTTGGAGATCCGATATC
>CAYQSL010000247.1:0-2692 GCA_964420165.1 uncultured Gammaproteobacteria bacterium
CATATCGCAGCCGACTCTGTCGTCGACTGTCTTTTCTTCACTCCGCAATTGGCTTATTAGATCCAATTGCTTCGTAGCCAACTGAGCTACAGGAGCTTGTTACTTATGCGCACCGCAGTCAAGTGACTGATTCTTTTCATTTGTCGCATCCTTCGCTTACGCTTCGGATACTCCAGCCAACTGAGCTACAGGAGCGTAACCTTGAACATTCTAATATAGCTTTGCTCAAATGCTAAGAAAAATAAGCATTTCCTTGACTTTTAGAAGCTAAAAGCTACCCGTGATATTATTTTAACCATGCTTTCCCTGCCTCCAACTACCGATTCCAGACCTGCACGAGTATACAAAACCAATGGCAACTTAGATCCTGCGGTTAGAGAGCTTATTATTAAGCACGTAAGTAAAGAGCTTTATATTACCATTGGTGATTTTCATCCAACTAAGAAGTTTTTACTCGAGAATATTCATGGCAAAAGAATCACTGAATCTTTGAAAGTTTTACTGAATTATCTTCTTGATCACCCGAATGAAATCAATATGCGTTTGGGGGATTATGCATCGCCCGGTCATTTTGCCATACTGCATGATGCTGCGCGACTCTATAAAATCTTGAGTCTATTTCCTGGTTTCTATAAAGAGCTTGGGGATGATCTTGGAAACACTCATCTTCACTTAGCTGCATATAGAGCGAATAGTGAAATTGTTAATCATATTCTTGCTTTGAAGGGAAATAAAACACTAATAAACCATGATCAGGAAACGCCATTAGACTATCTTTGTAAATATGGTGAGTTGAAAAGTCCTCTACGTCCTTTTATTCTAAAAAAGCTTCATCAATAAGATTACAAGCTAAGATTTATTCAATGGACCTTATCCCAATTTGCACAACTAAAGAAATGCAAGCGATTGAGAAAAAAACAATCGCAGCAAATTTTAGAAGTGGCTTCTCTTTGATGCAGAAAGCTGTTCAAGCTCTCTTGGATATTGTGATTCAGGATAGTAAGAATCTTAGTCCCGTAACATATTTTATTTTTGCTGGCAGGGGGAATAATGGTGGAGATGGTATTTTGCTTGCAAGTTATCTCATAGACCAAGGTTATAACGTTTTAGCTTTTATAGTTGCTGATCCAAGTGAGATCGCAAATGAAGCTGCACTAGCTTATGCTGAATTACAGAAACGTGATCCTGATAATTTATATCATCGCTTTATAAACTCTGAAGATCAAATCAATATTTTTATCAAGGCTTTGGATAAAAGTGATTCGATTAATTATATTATTGATGCTCTACTTGGAGCTGGTGCATCAGGTGCGCCGCGAGGTTTGATTGCAACTGCCATTAAACAAATTAACAATGTAATTCAAGCTAATCAAGAGCGTACTCGAGTGATCTCAATTGATATACCTTCTGGTGTTGATGCGGATTCTGGAGAGGTTTACGAGAATGCTATTGCGGCTAATCTAACTGTTTCAATTGCTTTCCCTAAGCTTGGTTCTTACTTCTATCCAGCTAAGTTTCATTTTGGTAACACTTTAATTGAAGGTCTAGATTATCCATTGGAAATTGTCCAAAGTTCTTTGGAATATGGATTATTTTTTCCAACAATGAATTTTTTCAAGAAAGCTTTACCGCGTCGTAAGATCGATGGTTCTAAATTTGATCATGGTGTACTACTGTCTTTGGCAGGTTCTCCTGGGATGGTTGGAGCTGGAGTGCTAACTGCTTGTGCAGCGTATAAATCAGGTGTCGGTTTAGTAAAAGTTATTAGTGATTCTGAGTCAACTAAAATCATGGCAGCTAAACTGACTGAAGCTGTTTATTATTCTTATACTGACACTAAGAATTCATCTTTAGATACAGTGAAAGAGCTTATGAAAGCTAAGTACCATGCGGTGTGTATTGGACCGGGTCTTGGTAAAGAACAAAAATCTACTATAGAGCATATGCTCAAGCACTCAAGTGCTCCGGTTATTCTTGATGCAGATGGTTTGAATAGTTTTGCTGGTGATTACAAGAAACTAAAAGATCATCATGCAGAATTACTGCTTACACCGCATCGTGGTGAGTATCTAAGATTATTTCCTCATGACTTTGATGAGAATTCAAAACCTATTGATGTCATTGTTGCTCTGAAAAAAAGAGCTACTGAATTAAAAGCAATCATTCTTTTGAAAGGTAATCCTACTTTGATTGCTGATGCTAAGGGACATGTTTTTATTATGCCTTTTGGTAACTCGGCTTTGGCTACGGCAGGTTCTGGAGATGTGCTCACTGGGATTATAAGTGGTTTAGTCGCACAAATTTCTTTAAGAGCTATAAATCCAAACCCAGAAATTACTGTCTTAACGCAAGCTGCAATTCTTGGAACCTATCTCCACGCACGTGCTGCTGGGCTTGCTTCTACAGAGCTTACTGAATACGGCACTATTGCAACTGACATAGTTGGTTTCTTACCGCTGGCATTTAAAGAATTGATTAGCTGAAGACAAATGCCGTCATTGCGAGGAGCGCAGCGACGAAGCAATCCATGTATCTAAAAATTTTGGTGGTGTGGATTGCCACGCCATCTTCGATGGCTCGCAATGACGGCGCCTGACTCAGGATGACGCAGCATTAGCCCTTCGCAAAATCTGTAAGCTCTTTCTTACGAGCTTTCTCTTCTTGAACTTCTGTGTTCCATTGTTGCTCTTCA
>CAYQSL010000248.1:0-2689 GCA_964420165.1 uncultured Gammaproteobacteria bacterium
TGAAGCATATGTACTTCAAGGTAGATTAGAAGCTTCAAACGTTGATCTCCAAGAGAACATAATTAAAATCATGCAAGTCAAAAGACATATCGACACCGTACAAGGGATGCTTGCTATGGAGCTTGGAGTTGATAAAGCATTAGTGGAGACATACGGTAGAAATGTATAACCAATACACATATAAAAGCATGGGTACAGTAAACCGCAACATGAGAGTGTTGGGTGATAAAGTTGCTGACATCAATAATATTTTTACTAATGGTTATAAAGGTAAATCAACTACATTTCATGAAACTGTTAACGGTCTAAAAACCATTGAGAGACGTGATCTTACTGATGGATCCTCAAAAAAAACTAACAGAGAATTAGATTTTGCGATTGAAGGCAAGGGCTTTTTTGAAATTGAACTTCCAGATGGTTCTTATGGTTACACTAGAGACGGTTCTTTCAGTATCGGACCTAATGGTGATTTAGTTTCTTCTCAAGGATATCCAGTAGTATTGCACAGCCCTGATTCAGAATATATCGCAAAAAATTATGATGATATCGCTTCAGGTTCGTCAAGCGCATTTGACGTAGGAGTAGGTTCTAGTAAAAGTTTCATTCCCGCAGGATCAACAATCGGCATAGACGAAAGTGGAGTCATACAAACTGCTGAAGGACAAGTGATTGGCAAAATTAGCGTAGTCAATTTTACTAATCCTGATGGTTTAAAAGATATTGGTGACAACTTGTACTTAGCTACAGGTCAGTGTGGAGAGATTCAAGAAGCTAAAATTGGTGGACTTAATAACCAAACTAAAGTTAGACAAGGTTATATAGAATCAGCAAACGTTTCTATATTAAACAACATGTCTAGTGTAGTGCAATTAAATACTGCTATTAAATCAGAAATGAAAATTATCAAAATGTTGGATCAAATGCAGGAGAATCTAACATCAACTATCACAAGAAATTTATAAAAGGAAAAACACATGTCATCTTACAACTCATCATATTCATACGCAGGAAATCCAGCAGCTGGGATGTTAACTTCAGCAATGGATGCTTACGGCGGTGGCTACGCAAATGGTGCTGGCGGAGGCGGCGTGCTCGGTCAACAATTTGGCAATGTTATGAGTTCACTTTCAGGCAATATCACTCAAAGTGCACAGAGAGGAATAATCCCAGGAATGGTTAATGCAAGTCAAATGACGCCTCAACAAATTGCAGCACAAATGCAATATGGTGGTCCACTCAGTGTGCTTCCTTTCTTAGGAAATAGTTTTATTCCAAAATTAGTTTTCCCTCTTGCAGGAGCATGGACTCTATATGATGGTGTTAAATCCATACACAATATGAGGACCGAACTTAAATACGAAGAAGCTACTAATAAAAGATTTGATCCAACTAAACTCAGCTACGAGCAAACAATGGCAGATATCGATGGTGGTGGAGACTTAGAAAGATATGGTTTTAGAAAGCCGCATGCAGAATAGCAATGGGGTCGTATATCGACCGTCGACAAAAAAAAAAATTTTTAATTCAATTAAAACGTTTGGTGGTTTTTTTTTGTCGAATGTCGAGATACGACCCTGTATAATTGCTTACAATGGAAGCAAAACTAAAAATAGGAATCGTAGGTCTTGGCCTTATTGGGGGCTCAATTGAAAAAAGACTTCTACAAGAGCCTGATAAATTTGAAGTACTTTCTGTAAGTGTTAGCCAAGGTCGCGAATACAAACTAGAAGATCTTCATAATGTAGATGTTCTTTTCCTTTGTGGACCACAATCAACTATCCCTAAGCAACTAGAAAAAATTGCTTTGCTAATTTCTAAATCTAGTCAAGAAGGAGCTATTCCTCCAGAGGAAAGAGCTTTTGCTAAAACAATCATTACAGACGTAGCTAGCACTAAAAGACAAATCACAGAAAAAGCCAAAGAACTTGGTTTAACTAATTTTATCCCTGGTCATCCAATGGCAGGCACTGAACATCAAGGTTTCGAAGCAAGCTTTCCTGAATTGTTCGAAAATGCTAATTGGGTTGTAGGTGAAAGTAATGTTCAAACCGCTAAACTAGAAAAATTAATTACTGAGGTTTTCAAAGCTAAATTAGTTATTTTAGATGCAGAAACTCATGATAGATGTGTTGCACTGGTAAGTCATCTTCCACTATTACTCAGCTTAGCTCTATCTGAAAGTGTAAGCGCTTATCCACAAGCCCAAAAAGTTATTGGTCCTGGCTTCAAGTCTATGACTAGGCTTGCAAATGGCAATCCAGAATTAGGTAGAGAAATTATTGGACTTAATAAGTCAAATATAAAAGATGCTTGGGATTTCTTTAAAGAAGAAATTGATAGATTACTTGCAATTAAAGGTGAGGCTTTAGAATTTGAATTAGTAGATATCAAAGAAAAATTACAGGCACTGGTTGCATAAATGTTTATAGATAAAGTACGAATTAAAGTCTCCAGTGGTAAGGGTGGAAATGGCGCTAATACATTTCGCCAAGAAAAGTTCGTTGCTTATGGCGGTCCCGATGGTGGAGACGGTGGACGCGGTGGCAGTGTTTACTTAGAAGCTTCAAATGATTTAAGTACCTTATTAGATTTCAAATACAAAAGTTTTTTCAAAGCTGATGACGGTGACCGTGGTGCTAACGCTGATAAAACGGGAAGAAGCGCAAAAGATCTAGTTATCAAAGTACCA
>CAYQSL010000249.1:0-2684 GCA_964420165.1 uncultured Gammaproteobacteria bacterium
GTAGGCTTTCTCTGATACATAGATAAAGCTTAATCCTGGAGGGATCATAAAACCTTTCTGTGAGCCAGATACAAGTACATCAATACCAAGCTCATCCATATTTAATTTCATGCAACCCAAACTAGTAATCGCATCTACTAAAGCTAAAGCACCATGCGCTTTAATCAAAGGCACAAGTTTCTCAAGATCATTTGCAGTTCCAGTAGACGTTTCTGAATGTGTTAGAGTAACTACTTTAAAAGTATTTTTGCTAAGAGCTTCTTTAAGAGCTTCTACGCTGATAGCCTCACCAGGATTAGCTTTGATTTCAGTAACATCTGCGCCATAGAGCTTAGCCATATCAGCAAATCTTTGACCGAAGACACCAATTACAAGTGATAAAACTTTATCTCCTGCATTAATAGTATTTGCAATAGCACCTTCCATAGCACCGGTACCGCTTGCGGTATAAATGAAGACATCATTTTTAGTTTGTGCAACCCATTTTAGTTTTTCATTTGCAGACATGAAAATTTTTGAGAACTCACCTGAGCGATGCCCAATAGGATGCTTAGCTAAGGCAAGCAAAACTGACTCAGGTACAGGAGTCGGTCCAGGAATCATCAAAAATTCTTTTTCTTTCATTTAGCTCATTCTATCAATATTGAGAAAGGCTTTAATCCCTTTATCTATTTTTAATTGTTCTATAGTCTTACCTAAGTTCTCTAAGTTGGATTCATGAGTAATTAATTCTCGGACTTGGATTTTGCCTGTGGAAATTAGATCTAGACTCTCTTTCAGATTACTTAGGTTAGGTGAATAGCTACCAAGTACAGTTAGCTCTTTGTAATAAATATCGTTATTTGTGTAACCCTTAGTCTCATCAGCAATACTAGAGAAGACTACTATGGTTGCGCCATTGTTAGCATGGGCAATTGCTGTGTCTATGCTGGAGTTTGCGCCAGCGCAAAGGAAGATGAAATCGAATTGATCGTCATTGCTTGTCCTGCGAAGCTTTAGCGAAGCAGGAAAACCTAATTCTTGAGCCAATTTTAAACGAGATTCCATAAGATCATTGCCAATCACTTCGAAATCAGGCTTATAGTATTTAGCTAATTGCCCGAGCATTAGACCAATAGACCCAAGTCCGATGATCAGTACTTTTGCTTGATTTTGATAATTTTTTAGTCCACTTCTTTCTATAGCTTTAATACAACATGCAAGTGGTTCAGTGAAACTAGCTTCTTTATCAGTTAAATTATCAGGAATCTTTTGCACAGTATATTTCAGATGCTGCTCGCTTAATTCTAAATATTCACAAAAAGCTCCGGGATTAAAATTAGTTGCCTTGAATTGCGTACACAAGCTTTCTTGCTGATTCAGACAGTAATTGCATTTCAAGCAAGGTACATGGTGAGAAGAAAGAACCCTGTCGCCAATTTTTAAATTAAATTTGGAGGATATTTCTGGAGAAATCTCTTCAACTACTCCCACCATTTCATGACCCAATACTATGCCAGGTTTAACCAATGAACGATTTAACTTAAGTAAGTCAGATCCACATACTCCTACGCCAGTGACTTTTACAATTGCGTTTTCTTTTGTAAGTTTTGGTTTATCAATTTCACTTATTGATAAATAGGCTCTGTCTTTGGCTTCTGGATTGTAAATCGCGGCTTTCACTTCAATTCATTATAACGTGCTCAGGATGATGCACTAAACTACTCAGAGCCTCAATCAACAAAGGATCATCTTTTAATGCTCGTGCCATTAAAAAGTTCTTGATGCCTTTGTTTTCAGCAAGCTCCCTATAAAGCATATTAATTTCGTAAGTAGTTTCAATGTGATCACCAACGAAACTGATAGGAACTACTATAAGATTTTTAACACCACTTTGAGCAAGTCTTTGGATTTCTGTATCAGTGCTAGGCTCCAACCACTTAATCGGACCAACTTTACTCTGATAACTAGTAGAATAATGGATTGCTTCGTCTGGCTTTACCATCCTTGCAATGATGGCGTTGATTGTAGCAGTAACTTGCTTCTGATAAGGGTCACCATTTTTAACATATTTTTCTGGTAAACCATGCGCAGAAAAAAGCACATGAAACTCAGTTACAGACTTAGTTCTGAGTATCTCAATTTGTTCTTGAATCCTTTGCACCCAAAGTTCTATAAAAAATTCGTTAGTTTCCCAGCTCTCGATATATTCAATTTCAATTTTTTTATCCAAGCCACTTTTACTAAACATCTCTTTACATTCAGCAAAGTTTGATCCAGTAGTTGCAGTTGAATATTGTGGATATAGTGGAATAACAAAAAGCTTATCCAGGTCGGCATTGAGAATATCTGGCAAAGTATCCTTGAGAAAAGGATATGAATAGCGCATAGCAAAGAAACACTTACAACCCAGCTTCTCGGCTAAAGCATAAGTTTGCAATTGAGTTTCATAAAGAATCGGTGATCTGCCCCCAATCTTTTCGTAAAGCTCTGATACTTCTGGAGATCTTTTTCGGGAAATGCTTTTAGCCAGTAGTTTTTGAAAAGGCTTTAAAAAGAAAGGCAATTGAATAATGTGTTCATCTCTAAAAAGATTGAAAAGGAAATCTTCTACATTTGCTATGCAGCAAGGACCACCCATTTGAACTAGAAGAACACCTTGTTTTTTCATCTAAAATCGAATTTTACAATTAAATACCGAGAGA
>CAYQSL010000250.1:0-2676 GCA_964420165.1 uncultured Gammaproteobacteria bacterium
AGTAATGTTGATGTTCCCTTACGCGAAGTACGCAAGGTAGTTTTTGTTTTATATATAAGGAAATTTTATGAGAGTCAAAAGAGGCAATGTTAATAGAAAGAAACACAAGAAAGTTTTAAAACTGACTAAAGGCTTTGCCGGCAGTAGAGGTAAAACATTCAGAGCAGCAATGCAAGCGATGATGTTAGCTCTTAAACGCGCATACAGAGATCGTAAGAACAAGAAAAGAGAATTCAGAGGTCTTTGGATCCAAAGGATCAATGCTGCAGTTCAACAGTATGATCTTTCTTACAGCAGATTTATCAATGGCCTTACAAGAGCTAATGTAATCATCAATAGAAAATTACTTGCTGAAATGGCAGTTGAAGATGAAAATGCTTTTGCTGAGTTAGCTAAAGTTGCTAAAAACGCTGTAGCAGTAGCTGCGTAGTCAGTCTGCGTCATTGCGAGGAGCGAAAGCGACAAAGCAATCCCCCCAATATTTTCAAAAATGCCTCATTAGAAATAATGGGGCATTTTTTTCGACTATTCTGAGTGAAGCAAATGCCGTCATTGCGAGCCATCAAAGATGGCGTGGCAATCCACACTACCAAAATCCTCGCAATGACGCACTAAAACTTCTGATTCAATTCTAATAGCACTGTATACGTCGGCAACATATAAAGCTCTTCACCGGCATTGGCATTTCCAGTAAACTCATCTAGTGCCTCTTCTAGATTGGCTATGACGTTTATGTTCTTCTCGGCGATTCCAGCATATTTAAGCCTTGTAGCCATGTCATAAGCTCTATGACCGCTACAGAGAAACTCTCTTTCAGGATTAGATTGATGAATCAGTGCCATCTTCTCAAAGTCCGCATCCCAAAGCCACGATACATCTCTGCCATCAGCATAGTTATCATTGATAGCGATAAGAAACTTAGCATTGGGATTCTTGCATAAATGTCTCACTACTTCACTACAACCAGTGGGATTCTTGATCAAGAACACTTGATATTCTTTATCCTTATAAGTTCTTTTCTCAGATCTACCAAAAACAGTTTGGTAAGCTTCCACACCTCTTTTGATCTGTTCGAAAGCAATTCCTGAGGCAAACCCTGCTGCTGCAGCGGACGTTGCATTATAAGTATTATAAAGTCCTGGTAAATGCAAAGTCACGGGCTCTGAACTAGAATTTCTTGCCGTAAATTTCAATATCGAATAATCAGATTTTTCTTCTTGAATTTCACAACTGAAATCTACAGGTACATTCTTACCATGGGTATCCTGCTCTAGATTTAAAATCTCCCCATCTACGGAGCTTCCAGCATTTTTAGAATACTTCACATTAAACAAGAAAATCTTTACTTGCGGGTTATTTTCAAATGAATTTTGAATCTCTAGAACCTTGTTATCATCAGCATTTAAAACAAGTGTAACTTGCCCATTATTCACAAGTGCGTTTTTGATTCCATCAATAATTAGTTTTTGAGTGGCATCTACTTCACCAAATCTATCTAACTGATCACGATAAATATTAGTGACTACTATAACTTTCGGCTTTAGATTCTGCGCGACTTTTACAAAGGCTGCTTCATCTAATTCAAGTGAATAATCTTTTGTTTTTAACTTTCCAAAATAATTAGTTGAGAGAACTAATTCAGCAACAATCCCATAATACAAATTTGCCCCCATATCATTACAGATCACCGATTGCTTCTCAGACTTAGCCGCTAAAATAATCTGCTTCAGAATCCCTGTACTAGTGGTCTTCCCATTGGTACCAGTAACAAAGAACCCGAACTTAGCATCAGTTAGATCTCGTGCAAAGTCTTGCAGAATCCTAGAATTAACTGCCAAAGCGACTCTACCGGGAAGCGCAGAACCTTGACCTAGTTTTAGAAATTTAATTAACTCAGCTACACGCTTAGCCGCATTAGTAGCAATAAAATTCAACATAAATTAACCTGGAGGCCACTGGTGTCTACGACCAGCAAGAACGTGAAGATGCATATGGCTAACAGTTTGCCCACCGTCATCACCGATATTATTGACCACACGATAACCATTCTCCGCGAAACCTTCCTGAGCAGCAATTTTACGCGCCGCAATCAAAAGCTTACCTAGAATTTCTGCATCTGCATCCTCGAAATCATTTAAAGAAGCTTTATGAATCTTTGGAATCACCAGAATATGATGCGGACTTGCTGGATTAATATCTCTGAATGCGAGCACATCATCATTCTCCAAAACCTTAGTTGCTGGGATTTCACCTTTGATAATTTTGCAGAAGATACAGGAGTCATTAGACATTAATCACCATTATATTACTGAATGTCATTACTAGTAAATTCTGCCGTCATTGCGAGGAGCGTAGCGACGTGGCAATCCATACAACCAAAGTCTTTAAGCAGTGTGGATTGCTTCGCTGCGCTCGCAATGACGCGGGAGAAAACGCAGCCGAGCGATGAGCCGACCGCTTCGGTGCTACGACGCTGCGCGTTCGACCACGCGGGGGAATTTCGCCGCCGCCTTGCCCTGCTTGCTCTGGCTGGTCAGCATGAAGTCGGAAATGCGCGGCGCGATCTCGGAGCGGAAGCGCGAGCCGTTGAACACGCCGTAATGGCCGACGCCCGGCTGCACGTAATGCGCCTTGCGATCCGGGGGAATATTGGTGCACAGCTTGTGCGCCGCTTCG
>CAYQSL010000251.1:0-2639 GCA_964420165.1 uncultured Gammaproteobacteria bacterium
GGATCTATTCTTAGCGAGAAAGGAAGTCTTTTCACACTATCTGCTTTATGATCTCTATCTTTTGCAATTAAATATTTTTGTGCAAATTGTAATTGTTTACTAGGAGGATAGTTAAAGATTCTAGGTTCTTTTTCTGAAAGGTTTAAAATTACTTCTTCCAACTCAGCAACCCTTGTGGGACTATGAGTGGAAATATTAGATAAAGAGGGTGCAAGTCTTTGATTTATTCTTTCAAAAGTTGATAATCCAGTAGTTGAACGATATCTAGTTGAACTTCTTATCGCCATTGCCACCTACTCATCTCTAAAAAGTTAAAGGAAAAGTAAACTTCAGTCAATAGGGGATTTACAAATTACTCCGGTTCCACATGAATAGTCACATGCGCATGACCATAGCGATGGGTGATCTTTTCTTCTATTTCATGACTAATATTGTGGGCTTCTTTAAGTGAGTCTGTAGCCACTTTAATCGTTAACTCAAAAAATGCCTCATCATGCACCTTACGTGAACGGAAATCTTCAAAAGCAACCACTTTATTAGAACTTAGAACCAAATCAGAAATATCTTCTGGTTTAAGCCAAGCCTCATCTACTAGAACTGGAATCACCTCTTTTAGAATATGCCAGCCACTGTTGAGAATTACTATTGCGATTACCAAGCAGAGAAGTGGATCAATCCAGTTATAGCCAGAGGAAATAAAGAACATACTAACAAGAATTGAAATCGTTACTAGAACATCAGAGAAGGTATGCATCGCATCAGCCTTCAGTAACTGACTATTGTATTTCTTAGCAGCATTACTCTCATAGAGCCAAACAAAAATATTAATCACTAAAGTAACTCCAAGAAGGGCTACGGTAAGCCAGTCTATATGCGGCAAATCTGAAGGATCTAATAATCTAGTAATAGATTTCTCAATAAGTTCAAATGAAGCAATCGCCAAAAATGCAACTACAGAAAGTGCACCCAGGGTTTCAAATTTAGAATGTCCATAAGGATGTTTAGAATCAGGTGGTTCACTTGCCACTTTAATAGCAAGAATTCCAATTACATTATTTAAGCCATCAATAGTAGAGTGAATGCCGTCACCGATAATACTTAGAGAGCCTGAACTAATACCTATAACTAACTTGATTATAGTAACTAATATATTCAGAACAAGAATATATTTAAGTATCTTCCTTACTTGAGGAGATCTATTGTTTGATAATTCTTTTATATCTAAATGCAATAGATTTTTAGCCCGCCATAAATGAGACTATGTAGTTTGAAACTCTTTGTAAGTAATCCATGCCAAAGATACCAAAGCCAGTCATTAAGGCAACTGCAAATCCTGCACTGAATTTTACAGGAAGATATGGATCTTCTTCTTTCTCTGGAAGTTGTTTGATTAAGGTTGATTGTGGGTCTACAACTATAATTTTTACTAAATACAAATAGTAGTAAAGAGCAACTACAGAACCAACCAAACCAACAATCGCAAGTAAAGGTCCATAAGCTAAATCAGAGTTGTAAGCTGCCGAGAATAAAAAGAACTTAGCAATAAAACCTGCTGGAATAAAAGGTAAGCCTGCAAGATTAATCAAACAAAGCGAGAAAAGAATAGACATAAATGGTCTTTTACGAATTGCACCTGCAAAGTCATAAATCATATCGCTATGAATACTTTGTTCAAGATAGATTGCGCAAAGAAAAGCACCTGTGTTCATAAATGCATAAACAGTTAGATAAAGAATCAAACTACTAATACTTGCTTTATCAAAAGTTGCAAGTCCAATAATCAAATAGCCGGCTTGAGCAATTGAAGAATATGCAAGCAATCTTTTTACAGATGATCTAGAGATCATTTGAATTACACCAACATAGTTACCAATCACAATAGAAAGTACGGCAATTGCTGCAAAAGATACCAAAACCACATTAGTGTTAAACACTGATGTAAAGAGCCTTATAGCAAGTCCAAAAGCTGCAGTTTTAGAAACTACTGAAAGGAATAAAGTTGTTGTAGTTGGCGCGCCAGTGTAAACATCTGGTGACCAATTATGAAATGGTGCTGCTGCAAGTTTGAATGCAATTGAAGCAACTATACAAACTGAAATCAAAGTCATTACAGGTAGCGAAACTACTTCAAAGAAATTCAATTGATAAAGCTTCAAAGCAATTACATTAAAGTTGGTATAACCTGTAAGTCCATAAATATAAGCAATTCCCAAAAGCAAGATAGCAGTAGCAACTGCAGTGTTGATGAGATATTTGATGCCAGCTTCATTTGATTTTTGATTTAGACGCGCATACGCTGCAAGCAATATAGCGCTCAGACCCAGGGTTTCAAGAGCAACTAGTAAACAAAGGAAATCATTTACTCCGGTTAAAATACCTGCTCCTAAAGAAGCGCATATAAGAATTGGATAGTATTCACTTGGGCTTTCAAGCACACTAAGATATTTTGCCGAGCCTAAAGTTATAAGGAAGCTTACTGAGTAAATTAGGAATCTAAAAAACAAAGATAGCGAATCTTGAACAAAACTATTAAAGAGAATATATTCTGGATTTGCTGGAAATAATTCTTTGAAGCAAGCTATTGCAGCAAAAGCAAAAAAGACACAAGTAACTCCAGCCACATGCTTTCTACTAGAATT
>CAYQSL010000252.1:0-2629 GCA_964420165.1 uncultured Gammaproteobacteria bacterium
GCTAGTTCACTAGGAACTATTTCTAATGCACCAAGCTTGCCTTGAGTAAAAGCAGATTGAATTGCATTGATAAAAATTTGTTCTAGTTTTTGGTTAAGCACTAAATTCCTTTTGATTTACGATAATCGTTATCTAGTTTCAATGTTAACAGTTCAATTGGACCTTTAAAATCATTTAATGACTTGCCGACTGCTTTTGAGAGGGATATGAAGTAATCATCCATATAATTAATGGCTATTTGTTCGACAAACTTACGCTTTAAAACAAAATACATTAAGCCACAGCAGATAGCCCGAATAAAGGCTGTGATTGGCTTTTCACCACTACGTTGCTTGGCATAACCATAGACCTGATCAAAACCATCATCTTTCAAAAGCAAGTAAGAGAAATTAGGTGTAGATGCTTGCGACAAATCAATTGCAAATATTGGCTTATCCGTGTCAACCACTGGAATCATACTGAGTACATCCAAGTCATTAACTAAAATTACAAAATCGCAAGTCTCCAAACTAACTTCTTGAATATCTAGAAAAGCAAAAATATTTCTTAACATCATCAAAAGAAATTGGTTTAATTTTTTTGAATTGGAAACTATATGACCTTTAAGTTTGATCTTCTTACTAAAGACATAATGCCTCACAATATTGAGAACAGGTGAACCTAACTTGTAATCAGTGATTGAGCAAACAGAACTTGCTTTATTCTCTTTGATCAATTTATCTAAGTAAATTTCTTCAGCAATATCAAGACCATACTTGGTTTCTATTTTTATACGTGGATGAATACCAGTAAAAATTATTTCATCGAAGAATTGATGATTCTTGATGATGTGCATGTAATGGGCAATGTTGTTTTCTCTGCGAGCCTTAAATCTAGCTATCTTATTGACATCGATTTTTTGCTCTAGCTTATGCCATTCAGACATAGCTTCTTTGTCCTGTCCTTGAGATGCAGCAAACTTATGACTGTAATAAGACCATCTGAACAAATCCTCATCAACACTGGATTGCACGTCAATTAGCTCTATCATCAAAAATCTAGTTTGTTTAGTTCCAGGATATTTTTTTTCAAACTGTGAGAACAAATACAAAAGCTTATTAAAGCGATCATTCAATTCACGAGTAGTTAAATTGTGATCAGCAAATCCATGCTTCAGATCAGAGCCAGCGAGTTCACCAAAAATAAAAGTTTCAAGATCAATGTATACAACACGCGCATCTGTAATATCGCTGCAGTAATTTTTGCCAAGGAACTCTGCGTACCTATCAAACTCTTCTATATTTGTATTTGAATAGTACATTGATTTCTTTTAGAACTTTTGGTTTTGATTCTGATTAAAGAAACCTGGCATTAAAGCTTTAGCCATACCAGCTCCAGCACTCTCTTGCTTTATTGGAATAATCTTCACTGCATTTACATTACTGTAAGCTGCATTAGAACCATAGAAATTAGCCGTTCTTGTAAGGCTACGTCCAGCAGCATCTTCATAGGTAACTAATGCTTCAAAGTAACAAAACTTATTTAGTAATTCCGCATCCTTCTCAGGATCAAGCTTTACTTTAAACTCTGCTCTTGAGCCAAGTTGTTCACCGATTTCAGTAAATGTTGGAGCAACTTTCAACGAAGTGCCATTGAGGTCTGTTTCTCCCGGCTCCTTTGACGAAATTAACTTAATACACTTAGCTCCAGGAGCTACTACTAAAACCTCTAAATCTGAGCCCAGCACAACACTTGCCGGTAAATACATCTTGGGCTCTTGTTGACGTGAACCCAGCATAAATTTGAGCATATTAAACTCAGGGCCTGCCTTTGCTTCTAATTGGCAAGAGAGCGTAAGCAGCGCTAAAACCATGAAAAAGCCGTATCTGCGGGAAATCATAAGAAAATTATATAGGCAGTTGCTGATATAGGCAGATATTAAGATACTTAAAATTTCATTTAAAAGGTAATACTCTTAGCACCAAATGCTAGAATAATCAGCCGCATGCCTACAATACAGCAATTAATTAGAAAACGTCGCAAAAGCTCTGTAAAAAAGAGTAAGAGTCCTGCGCTTGAAAAATGTCCTTTAAAAAGAGGTGTATGTACTAAGGTTCGTACCGCAACACCTAAGAAGCCAAATTCGGCTATGAGAAAGATCGCCAGAGTTAGATTGACTAATGGTGAAGAAGTTACAGCATACATTGGCGGAGAAGGTCACAACCTTCAGGAACACTCGGTTGTTCTCATCCGTGGTGGTCGTGTGAAAGACTTGCCGGGTGTGCGTTACCACATCGTTCGAGGTGCTTTAGATACTCAAGGTGTTAGTGGCCGTAAACAATCAAGATCAAAATACGGTACTAAAGTAGATAAAAAAGCAAAAGCAAAGTAATAAATTAAAAAGAGACTAATATGCCAAGAAAACCAAATTTTAGAAGAAGAGAAACTAAACCCGATGCAAAATTCGGCAGCAAACAAGCTGGTTCATTCATTAACAGAATGATGTATAGTGGCAAGAAATCACTTGCTGAGAGAATTTTTTATGATGCTCTTGATAAATTACAAGGCAAAGTTGAAAACAAAGAGCCAATTGATATTTTCAAAACCGCTGTAAGAAACGCAATGCCAATCGTGAAAGTTAAAGCACGTC
>CAYQSL010000253.1:0-2621 GCA_964420165.1 uncultured Gammaproteobacteria bacterium
TTTTGTATAAAAAAATATTTTTTGTAAACTTTTGAAAAATAAAGCCGATAGTCTTGTCTATGCTGCTGAAAAAATGATCAGCGAACATAAAGACAAACCTTATTCAGGTTCAATCGAAAAAGAAAGCGAAAAATTACATTCTGAAGCTGAAAAACTTAGAAGCTTGATCAAAGATAGTGGTTCTATTGAAGACATCAGACAGAAACAAATTGATATCCAAAATGCTATTGCTGAATTCAATAAAGCAGTAAGCCAATTTGCAGAGACTCCTGCTTCAGAGGGTCAAGCTGGCAATGAAGCTAATAACAATGGCGATGACGTCATTGATGCCGATTTTAAAGCTACTAGTGTAGACTAATAATTGATGCTTGATTTTCTCTTTGGGATACTAAAAGGAATTTTCAAAAAACTAATAGTTATATTAGTAGTGGCTGCTATTGCATTTAGTATTTGGAATTACTACAAAGAAAAACGTGAACGCAAAACTTTCATTGTTAGTTTTACTAATGTAGAAGGTCTAAGAAATGGCACACCTGTTTTTGCAAACGGAGTGCGCGTTGGTAAAGTAATTAAGATTTTCCCTCTTGGTAATAGCTACAACATTGGTGTGAAATGTATGATCACCAACCCAGACTTCCCTTCACCTAAGCACTCAGTCACAGCAAGAATTATGACCAACTATGAAGAGGGTGGTGGTAAAGCCGTCGAGATCATTAGTATGACTGCGGGTTCAAAAGACAATGGAGTTGGTATCAATCCTTATGTAACCAAATATTCAATGAGGTTAATGCGTGACTTCCTGCAGCTTTCCAAAAATTTTGGTGAATCTGGATTAAAGGCTCTCAATTCAAATAAATCTGGTGAGTATGGCGAAAAGATAGAGAACTCTGTACAAAATACTATTAGCAGCATTGAATACGGCACTCTCAAACATGATATTGAAAGTGATATCAAAGACCTTAATAAGAAAATCAAAAAGTTCGAATCCAAATCCCAAAAAGAAAAAGATGCCGATGCCAAGAAAGCTATGGAAAATCAATTAAATGCTTTAAAGAAAACCACTAAAACCTTTGGTACTTTAAGTGATCCTTATAAACACGATACTGTGGAAGATAAAGATGAGGCTAAGGCGCAAAATCGGAAATAAATTTAATTTTGAGACAGGATACGATTCAGATAAACGTAATGGACAAGTTAGGCATAAATAGAATAAATGATAGTCGTTTTGTACATCAACAAATAAAAAGTGGACGAACTCCTAGTTTAGGTGCCATATTCAGGAATAGAGTTCGCAGAATGGAACTGGATTCACTAAACTCAGGAGGCACAGTAGTCACAAAGGATGGAATCACACCTGCTAGTATGCCAAGAAAGCTATCACCGCTTGAGAGAGTAAGAGCCAGAAAGCTACATAAATAAATTACTCTACAGTCACAGACTTAGCTAAATTTCTAGGCTGATCCACATCCTTACCAAGATCTTCAGCGATGTAATATGCCAAGAACTGTAATGGAATAGTTGCAATGATTGGACTAAAGATTTGTGACACAGTCGGAATACGCACTATAGTATCGAAAACATCATCAACATCATCATTATCATCACAAGTGATAATCAAACTTGGTGACATTCTTGCTCTAGCTTCTTCAGCATTACTGAGTGTTTTTTTGTAGATGTTTTGTTCAAGTTCAGATTCACCTTTAATCGCGATGCTTAGTACTGGCACATTTTTATCAAGAATAGCTATTGGACCATGTTTCATCTCACCACTTGGATAACCAGTAGCATGGATATAACTTAATTCTTTGAGCTTTAAGGCACCTTCTAAAGCAATTGGATAATTAACTCCTCTACTAAGGAATAGAAAATCTCTATAAGCAGAATAAGGCAAGAACTGCTCTCTAAAAGTTTCTGATCTTTCAATACATTGATCTATAACCAGAGGTAACTCTCTAAGTTCTTGCTTGATTCTCTTCAAATCAACATGCTTAGCCTGTTCTGCAATTTTAATTGCAAGCAGATAAAGCGCTAAAACTTGCGAAGTGAAAGCTTTAGTCGATGCAACTGAAACTTCTACACCTGCTGGGGTCACGAAATTATTAGGCTCACAGAGATCATAAATAGCTGATTCTGCTTTATTGGTAATTGCCATAATGTGAGCGCCAGAATTTTTGGCATTCTTAATAGCTGCAAGAGTATCTGCCGTTTCACCAGATTGACTAATACCGATAACCAAATCATCTTTGGAAATCAATACTGGGAAAGAGCAATATTCACTTGCTACATTTACTTCAACTGGAATTTTTGCCCAAAGTTCTATTAGATATTTACCAAGCAAAGCTGCATGATAAGCCGAACCACAAGCCACAAAAATAATTCTACGAACGTTACTAAAATCAAAATTGAAATTTTCAAAACCTTTTATTGGTTCTGTTGGATCTTTAATCGCATCATTGAGCATATGGCTAATTACCACTGGTTGCTCATGGATTTCCTTAAGCAAGAAATGCTTATATGGTCCTTTCTCGAATATAGATGAACTTTGCATTGAATGAACTATTTCAAGCTTGGCAGTATTGCCTTCAAAATCTTCAATCTTAACTGCCGTTGCAGTGATCTCA
>CAYQSL010000254.1:0-1543 GCA_964420165.1 uncultured Gammaproteobacteria bacterium
AGCCTGTATACCAAGTCCAGCCACCTCTACCTACATGTGGAGGCTCAGAATAAATATCAGCAGGAATTACATAAGGCTCAACCTTATAGCGATGTACACCTGCACGAGTACTTGCATGATTTATAGGATTAAGCATGCTAAATAGCTCGTAAGCTTTATTACCATTACCAAGCATTGCAAAAGCAATCACATTCCATACCGCAGCATGAGTATATTGGCTACCATTTTCACGAATCCCAGGTAAGTATCCTTTGATGTAACCCGGATCTAGAGGGGTTTTGTCAAAAGGTGGAGTAAAGAGCAGAACTAGATTATCACCAGGTCTAACCAAATACTTATCAACCGATTCCATCGCTTTTATAGATCTATCTTTATCAGCAGCATTAGAAATCACACTCCAAGATTGAGCAATTGAATCGATTCTACATTCAGCATTTACTGAAGAACCAAGTGGAGTACCATCATCAAAGTACGCACGCTTATACCAAGCACCATCCCAAGCATTTTCCTCTAGAGCTTTTTTGAGATTATCAGCATGAGTTAACCACTTAGTAGCAAATTCAGCCTCATTATAATCATTAGCAATAGGTGCAAAGCGTTGCAAAGTTGAATATAGGAACCAAGCAAGCCAAACGCTCTCACCTTGCCCCTTATGACCCACCATGTTCATGCCATCATTCCAATCACAGCTGCCAATAAGTGGCAAACCGTGAACACCAAGAGCTAAACTTTTTTCTATTGCTCGCTTACAATGGTCATAAAGACTTGTTTTCACATCCAAATGCACAGGTTCATAGTAAGCACCTTCCTCTTCAGGAAGAAGTTCTCTGCCATCCAAAAATGGAACCATCTCATCAAGTATTTTTGAATCACCAGTAGTTTTTATATATTGGTGAGTTACATAAGGTAACCAAAGAAGGTCATCCGAGCAGCGAGTACGCACACCTTTATCAAAAGGTGGATGCCACCAATGTTGTACGTCACCTGCTAGGAATTGATGCGCAGCAGCATTTAAAATTTGTTTTCGCGTTAATTCTGGTTTTATAAGAGTTAGAGCCATTACATCTTGTAATTGGTCTCTAAAACCATAAGCTCCACCTGCTTGATAGAAAGCAGTCCTTGCCAAGTAACGGCAAACAAGGGTTTGATAAACGAGCCAACGATTTAAAATGAAATCAGATTGTCTATCAGGTGTTTTGACTTGAATTTTACCTAAAATTGCATTCCACTTATCTTTTACATTGTTTAAAACTTCGCCCATATCCAAACTGCGATAACGCTTAATCAATTCTCGAGCAGAATCTTTATCGTCAGTCTGTCCTAAAAAGAAAACTAATTCAACAGTCGCTCCTGGAGCAATTTCTACAGTTTGGCTTTGTGCAGAACAAGGATCAAAGCCAGCACCACAATTTTTACTAAATGGATTATTAGAGACTAAACCTGAAGGCTGTCTCAAGGAACCATTACGACCTACAAATTCAGTTTTATCAGCAGTCCACGAACGCTGCTTTCCACAAAAATCTGTAAAAGAAATTCTTTTAGC
>CAYQSL010000254.1:1553-2591 GCA_964420165.1 uncultured Gammaproteobacteria bacterium
TCAGTGATAACAAACGGTGCATTAGCCGTACGTGAGGAGCCCAGAACCCACTCTATATAAGCAGTTACAGAAAGTTTTCTAACTTTATTACTGCGATTTTTTAAACTTAAAGTAGAAATTTTGATGGGATCATCACAACTAACAAACTGAATAAGCTTAGATTCTATTCCATGATTAAGAAGTTCAAAACTACTGTAACCCTGTCCATGTCTTGCAATATAAGTACTATTCTCTAAACGAATAGGTAATGCAGTTGGAGTCCAGAACTCATGACTATCCTCATCCAGAATATAGAAAACTTCACCACTAGGATCAACTACAGGATCATTTGACCAAGGTGTAATTTGATTTTCTCTACTATTTTGTGACCAAGTATAACTTGAACCAGATTCAGAAACTAAAAATCCAATCTGTTCATTTGCCACTATATTAATCCAAGGTGCTGGAGTATATTGTAAATTTCCTAGAATAGTTACATACTCTCGTCCATCATCTGCAAAGCCACCAAGACCATTAAAGAATTCAAGATCTGGCAGAGGTAATGATTCAGCTTTTCCAGAAATAGCTTTTAAATTATATTTTGATTCAAAGACTAGTTTCTTCAGACCAAGCTTAATACGTGTAACCTGCTCCGCAAGACTGCCTTCCTTACAAGATATAACAACACGGGCAACTGTTTGTAATAGCTGCTCTTCTTCTTCATTCAATAAATCTGCTCGTAAAACAAAAGCATTACCGCAACTAACTTGAACTTCTTCATTAAAACTTCTCAAGCTAGTTCTAACCATACTCTCTAAAAGTACCTGTAGATCCTGCACATAGGAAGTTGTTTTCTCGTTAACAATCACTAGATCAACAGCAAATCTTTTCAACCGCCAGTATTCATGTGCACGTAAAAGCTGTCTAACCAAAGCATGATCTTCCATATTATCAATATGAACTAAGAGAATCGGATTATCTCCAGAAATTTGGCGTGCCCAAAGACTTGTAACATTGAGAGTATTTTTCTTAAGAACTTCTTTAGCAGGACGCATTGAA
>CAYQSL010000255.1:0-2584 GCA_964420165.1 uncultured Gammaproteobacteria bacterium
ACTTTCTTCAAAAGAACTTCTTTATTCTACTAAATTTTCAGCTCTATAGTTCTATGAATTATTAACTAGAACTAAAATAAAAACTAATGGTACAAAAGTTAATCCAAGAAGCAGTTTCAGCCCTTAAAGCCCAAGACTTCAATAAAACAAAATCTCTCTTAAAAGATATTCTTCAAAAAGATCCTCGCAATTTAACAGCTCTACATATTTCTGGAATTGTTTTAAATGAAACTGGTGAGCATAATGCTGCAATCCAAGCCTTAGAAAAACATCTGAAATTCAATCGGACTAATCCTGGAGTTTATATTTTGCTTGCAGAAATTCTAGTCAAAGAAAAACTCTACGATCAATTGATTACTTTAATAGAGCCCACTCTCTCAAGCTTTCCAGCAGAAGTTAGTTTGCTTAATTCACTTGCTGTAGCTTATACAAGTCAGAAAAAAAACAAAGAAGCAGAAAAGCTTTTATTACAATCACTCAATCTCAATCCTCATCAAGCAGATGTTTATAACTTACTGGGTTTGAATTGTTCTGAGATGAAGCTTAATCACAAAGCAATTCAAATTTACAAAATGGGTTTAGAAATAAATCCTGATCATGGAACTTTGCATACCAATATTGCTTTAGCTTATTTGCAAATTGGTTATAGCAGAGAAGCTATAAAGTCTCTAGAAATAGCTTTAACAAAAAATCCTATTGAAGAGCATGCAGCAATTCATCATGGTTTGATTTTTGCTAAACAGCATGATCTACACGTAAAGAATGAAGAGTTTCTTGAGCATGCCAAAATTGCTTACGATCTAGCTTTCAAACATATTCCTAAAAATCATCCTGAAAGAAATCCTAAACTTGATGAACCAGGATACAAAATTCGTCTTGGCTACGTTTCTGGAGATTTCCACCAACATCCAGTTGGAGACTTTATGGTAAGCATTGTCCAAAACCATAACAAAGATGCATTTGAGATTTTTTGTTACGACAATAAAGGCACGCGTGATCATGTAAATGAACTTACTAGAGCAAGTGCATTTGCTTTTAGAGATATCGCCAAACTCTCTGATGATGAGGTTGTTAAATTAATTCAAGAAGACCAAATCGATATACTAGTAGATCTCTCTGGGATTACCGACTTCAATCGCTTGAGAGTTTTTGCGGCGAAGCCTTGTTACAGGCAAATCATGTGGATTGGCTATTTCGGTACTCTGGCAATGCCAGAAATGGATTACCTAGTTGGTGATCATAATACCTTCGAACCTGGTGACGAAAATTTCTATTTAGAGAAAACTTACAAACTTCCATATTCTTATTTACCAGGAGACCCTTATGGTATAGATCAAGAGATCCGAGATGTCCCTTGCAAACGCAATGGTTATGTAACATTTGGGGCTTTCAATAAAATGCTGAAAATCACTCCTGATGTGATGGCAGTATGGGCAAGGATTCTTCAAGGTGCTCCGACTGCAAAATTGTTTTTTAAAAATACTTGCTTGGGCGATCCTCAAACTAGGCAAATGATTATTGATTTCTTCACTGCACAAGGCATTGCAGCAGAGAGAATAATTTTGGAATCATTTTCACCACGTAAAGAGTTTTTGGATAAATATAATGAAGTAGATATTTCTTTGGATTCATTTCCTTATGGCGGCGGTGTGACTACCGTAGAGTCTTTGCATATGGGTGTGCCCGTGATTACCTGGCATGGAGATAGATGGATGTGTAGAGCTAGTTCTAGTTACTTAAGAGTCTTAGGGCATGAAGAATTGATAGCAAAAGATTTTGATGAGTATGTCGAAAAAGCGATTGAACTTAGTAAAGATCTGCCGCGTTTAGAAAGTTATAGAAGTGGTTTGCGCCCAGCTATTAAGAACTCTGAGATTAATGCAAGTAACTTTGTGAAGCACTTTGAAAATGGGATTAGAGAGATGTTGAAATAGCCATTTACAATCTTTACAATCCAGGCTTAGTCATATCCTCAGCTCTCACCCACTGAGTGAATTGCTCGTCAGTTACATAGCCAAGTTGGATTGCTGACTCTCTTAGAGTTAAACCTTTTTTATGAGCATTCTTAGCTATCTCTGCCGATTTATCATAACCAATGTGTGTATTGAGAGCCGTTACTAACATCAAAGAATTCTCTAAGTTCTTTTGGCAATTCTCTACATTAGCTTCAATACCAACTACACAGTTATCAGTAAATGATTCACAAGCATCTGCAAGTAATCTTGCAGACTGTAAAAAGTTATGAATAATCACTGGCTTGAATACATTCAACTCGAAATGACCATTAGAGCCACCGATATTTATGGTCACATCATTGCCCATCACCTGCGCGCAGACCATAGTCATAGCCTCTGATTGAGTAGGATTAACTTTGCCCGGCATGATTGATGAACCTGGTTCATTTTCTGGAAGATTCAATTCACCAATGCCACAACGTGGACCTGATCCAAGTAAACGAATATCATTTGCAATTTTCATTAGCGATACTGCAAGAGTTTTAAAAGCTCCATGTGCCATTACTAAAGCATCATGAGTAGCAAGTGCTTCAAATTTATTTGGTGCTGATCTAAATTTAAAACCAGTG
>CAYQSL010000256.1:0-2582 GCA_964420165.1 uncultured Gammaproteobacteria bacterium
TTCCACTGCATATAAGCTTACCCTTCTCCAATTCTTGACCCATAGCCAGTCTGCCAAAAGCATTATTACCAGTTTCAATATGGGCCACATCGTCCTTGGTGATAATCGCACCCTTGCCAAGTTTAAGCATAACTTCTCGAACTTGGTCTATTACGGCTTTTTTATTTTTCATTTCTTTCTCTCCGCGTCCATTTTGTTATATTCGATATGCAAGCTTTTATAATTGTCTCTCGTGCATTTTAAATCTTGATAAATATTAAATACCCGCATCTTTGCATGGGCACGTTCGTCTATTGGTGATTGCGGATAGGCTAAGTACCAGACACGATTAATTTCGTCTTTTAGTTCTTGGAGTTCTTGTTCGGTGGTCATTGAAGCAACTCCCAAAAATTACCGTCTACAATTTTTTTAAACTCTGGTGGTAGTGCTTGTGTTCTGTCTATAAACTGCTTTAATGCTTCTTTCAACTCTGCTATTTCTTTATCCTTCTGTTCGGCGCAGGCTTTATATGAAAACCACGCCAGCATCTTTCTAGCTGAAGTTGAATCCATAAAGTGTGGTTGCTCCATATTGAAAGAGTCATACCAAACTTCAAACAATTCTCTGTTATCCATTATTTCAACTTCCTAATAAATTTAGCAAGTGTTGCATATATAGACTGCGAGTCACCGAATGAAGCAATCTCAGCCGCAATACGCTCACGCTCTCTCGCTACTACTTCCTTGTCGTGTTCGGATAGCCATGTTGATGACGACTCATTCAATACTTTTCTTGCCGCGCATGGGTTATATTCAGCGTTACATCTATCGCCACATTCATCATTCAAAGCCTCCTCAAGCTGTGCAATCCTAGCCTGTAGTGGTGCTTCTACTGCTGCGGTGTAGGCGGCGAGTTCTTCCTCATTAAATGCAGTTATTACTGCATCTAGGTAGTTTTCAACATCTGCCCCACAATCAATCGCTAAGTTTCTTATTTTATCTTGGGTCATTTTGCGGTCACTCCACAATCAACTTGGGTACAACATCTAAGACCACCAAACTCCGTAGCTTTAGCTTCCCTTCCAATCTCAGCACACTTTTTCTTGGCTGCTTTAAATTCATCTACCGTTGGGCTACAGCCTGCTAGTAGCATTAATGTAAGTAATATCAGTTTCATTTCAAAATCTCCTTGCTCAACTCATCAATCGTAGAGGTAATCTCTTCGTACAAATGATCTGGCATTAACTTACCAGCCAGTAATAAAGCTGTTTCAAGCGCTGATAGGAGTTTTACTATTTTTAATGCTTGTTCTTTATTCATTTCACAACACCTCTCCATTGTTTGCCTTGTTCTGCCGCTTCAATTTGATATGAAAATTCTGCTTTGTCTATGCTTGAGCGTTGTGGCGACCATGCAATTCCATTGAAATAAGAGTACTCAATGTTATCCGCAAAGAATTTACACTTAACCTGATACACCCCAGAATGTGCAGGCTTAGTATCTGCTGAGTGCCACTGTGATAGTTTATGTTTCATGATTTAACACCTTCTCTTTCGAGTGCTTGGCGGCAGGCTGCAATTGCTGTTGTACTAGGCCATTTACCATGACTAATTAATTCTGTGTCCATAAATGATAAAGGAACCATAATTGTCTTGGGCTTTGGTGGATTGAATGACCATTTTTTAATGTTCCAGCCGTTCAAATAAAGAACACCATTACTTGTTGACACTGTTTGTATTGGATAGCGATTGCCATTTTCATCGTACAACTCATCACCCACAAAAACAGGCTTACCCTCTACCTCTGCTATAGCGAAAGACCAATCGGAAGGAACATTAAAATTCGGCACGGCTCGTATATCCCATGGGCAACGATAATTAACATACTTAGAATTAACCACGTCCAAAATATTATCAATCCCAAACCTCTCCATCACCCTAGCCAGTTCTTTTAAACATTGTGCTGCTGTCAAACATTGCGGTTTCATTTATCATCTCCAAATTTAAAAATCTTATCGCCAAAAACTGCGAAGATTGCTATTCCTGCTATGACTGTTGCGCCAATAAACGCCAGTATTAAAAGTGTATTCATTTTCTTTTCCTCACTGTTTGCTCTGAGTACATTCCTCTACGAAAGCATCAATTAACGTCCATATAAAAAATACAACAAGCGCGACAGGCAACCATATTGGCGCGGTTACACACAACCCAACTTCTTTAAATAATTTACCCCAAAGTATTTTCATTTTCTTTTCCTCACTATTCGTTCTTTATGTCGTCAAAAAACTGTTCAACATCGAACCAGTCTTGACCTTCCATTGCCAACGAGCAAAAGAATCTCAGCCGTTCCAGAGGATCAGGTTCTTTATTTCCTCCAAATTCATAGAATTTTTCCAAGGCTGTTTTATCTGAACTCATTTCCGTATCCTCTCTTTCTGTAACACTCTAGGGTCACAATCATTTTGCTCAACTTCATAACTACAAGGCTTCTGGTAACTTGGTGCGCCGATTACATAAATATTTAGTTCGGCAGAGCCTAGCGGGTAGCAGGCAAAGAGCCATGTGAGCCAGATGTAGCGCATTGGTCAGAACGGAATATCGTTCG
>CAYQSL010000257.1:0-2577 GCA_964420165.1 uncultured Gammaproteobacteria bacterium
ACCATTAAAGGGGTATAGCGACTTTTTTGATTTGGTTCATTAAGGAGATTTTTACCATCATAGTATAAATTAATATCTATTCTGGAAACCACACCAGCTGTATGTTCCAGGGTATTAGAAAGAATCTCATTTAAAACCAAAGCTAAATTAGTAGCTTCTTCACTATGTATAAAAACTTTTTTCTGACAATCGAAATTCACTGCAACCTCTTCAGCACCATAAGAAGAAATTAGACCTTTAAGAATTTTTTGCACAAGGAAACCAAAGTCTATATTCTCAATGTCATTTGATCTTGCTAGATATTCATGCACCAAAGCAATACTATTAGTCCTATTAATTGCTTCAGTGAAAGCCTCTTCTAGCTGAGGATTCCGGCGCTTTTGCAAGCTGAGTAAAGAGACTACGGTTTGTAAATTATTTTTCACTCGATGATGAATTTCCTTGAGTAAAGTTTCTTTTACTTTCACCTCTGAATTGTCTTTGATAAGTACCACCGACATTTCACCACTAAGAGAAATATGCCTGAGAATAATAGTGCGTTGTCTGAGAGAAATTTCTTCAAGCTTAGTAATAGATAAATTTTTATCATCACCTCTAAATTTCTTTTGGAAGTTAACAAAGACATCATCAAGAGGTCTGCCAATTAACTGCTGCACACTCTCAGCAATTTCCGACAGAAGATTTACAGCAAGTGGGTTTGCAAAGAAAATATTCTGCACATCACCTTGACCACGATTAATTTTCTGAATAATCAAAGCACCTTCACCAAAAGATATTTGCGGGAGCTTCGCTCCACTGGTAAATTTCTCTTTAAGAGTTTTCATCAAGTTATCAACCATGAAATCCCAATGCCTACCAAGAATATTACGCGTAACAAAAATATCTCTTTCAATTGCAATTACAGCAACGGGATGAGCATCTAATTCATTTAAAAAAATTGGATAAGCAAACTCTTGTACATTTCTATTGTTAATGACAAGTCCATACTGCCCTATAATCGGCTTACCAAGCCTGAAAGCCTTATCTACAGAGATATCCTTGTGAGGGCGCAATTTTTCACCAGTACGTTTACTTGTAAACCTAGGTGTCAGGTAAATAGAATCTTGATTAGGATGAAAATAATTATGGATATAAACATCTTCACCATGTCTAACAAAGAGTCTTATATCAGCTTGTAAAAGCTCTGAAACAAATTGCAAATTTGTATCTAAGGAATTAACTAAGGTCTGCAAATCTTGAGACATGCACTTATTGCCTCACCAATTTAATAAATTTTCTTTTGCCTACCTGCAGAACTTTACCTAAATCAGTTTCATGAGAAATTTCTTGAAAAGGATCATCAAGTTTATTACCATCGAGCTTAACACCACCACCGGCTACAAGCCTCTTGGCATCAGCTTTTGAATCAACCATTTTAGCATCAGCAATAAGATCAATGAGCCTCGCTGGACTAAGTAAAGAATATTCCGGGATATCATCAGGAATTTCTTTATTACGGAATTGATTGATAAATTGTTCTGCTGCTGCATCTGCATCTTGAGTTGAATGATAGATAGCAACGATCTTTTTACCAAGTTCGATCTTGAGATCACGTGGATTAAATTTTTCTGGATTTGCAAGTTTAGCTTTTACTTCTTCGATTTCTGCGATGCTTGCTCTTGCTGCAAGAATATAGTAATTAAGGATGAGGTCATCTGGGATACTCATGGTCTTACCGAACATCTCAGTAGGACTGTCATTCAGAGCTATATAGTTCTGAGAGGTTTTAGACATTTTCTTAACACCATCAAGACCTACTAGCAAAGGCATGGTTAAAGCTAATTGTGGTTTTTGGTTATATGCTCTTTGCATATCTCTTCCAACCATAAGATTAAAAGTCTGATCAGTACCACCAAGCTCTATATCAGCTTTTACTTCGTAGCTATCATAAGCCATCAAGAGCGGGTAAAGAATTTCATGGATATAAAGAGGATTGCCTTCATCTAGCCTTTTGCCAAAGGCATCTTTTGCAATCATTTGGTTTACGCTAACACGTGATGCCAAGCGAACCATATCAGTCATAGAGAACTTATCAAACCAATCAGCATTGTTTACAAGCTCAACTGTGCTTAAATCTAAAACTCTTTTCACTTGATCTAAATAGGTTTGTGCATAAACAGCAACATCTTCTTTACTCAAAGGAGGTCTAGCTTCATTACGTCCAGAAGGATCACCTACTTGCGCAGTATAGCCACCAATCAGGAGTACTGCCTTATGACCTGCTTCTTGAAACTGTCTTAGTTTTTGGATACAAACCATATGACCCAAATGTAAATCAGAGCTCGTTGGATCAATTCCAAGTTTTACTCTTAGTTGTCTTTTTTCTTTTGCAGCTTCTTGAAAAAGTTCTTTTAAAGCAGCCTTACCACCAGGCTTGATCTCATGCACGCCTTGCATTAATTCTTCTATCAATTTATCTAAGTCTGTGGACATCAGCTTCTAAGGAAATCATACCAGGTTGTAAGCGTCATTGCGAGCGTAGCGAAGCAATCCATATTACCGAAACTTAGGCGGTGTGGATTGCTTCGTCGTTTCACT
>CAYQSL010000258.1:0-2572 GCA_964420165.1 uncultured Gammaproteobacteria bacterium
ATTCTTTGCCCCAAAGCTAAGATTTTTTGCGTTTGATTAAGTAGCTCATTTACCCCTGGATAATCTAAGTATGAATTATTTTTTACGTCATCTAGAGAAGCTCTCTTAAGCTCCCCTACGGAAGACTCGAATTTCGCAAGACTTAATTTTTCTTGAGTGAAAATTTCCATTGCTATTCTATTAAATATCTTTATTCATCATTGAATGAAGACAAACCCACTTTGGCCAATTGGCCTTAGATTATTCTAACAGTATATTATTTTTTTTCAACTCTAATATAAGGCTCTCGTAATCTGATTTGTTAGTGGCATTTACTTCTAAGTTAAATTTGCTACAGAGTCTTTTAAAAATTTCTTCTTGGCAATTTTGGGCCCGAAAAGCTTCAATGATAAATAAAGGGGCTTCAGTGAGGGCAAAGAAACGTGTCTTACAAGATGCTGGATCCCTGAATATGATTAGCTTTTCGCCTTCTTCTTCAACATTTGCGTTTCTCAATTCGTTTAAATCATCTTCCGAGGAATTTTGAATTAATTGCTTGATTTGCGAGATTGGATATTTGAGATCTAAGATTCGATGAACAGGATTTAGGCTTAGCCCAGAACTTTCTTTTGGAAATATATTTGCAGAATTTTGAATTTCAACCTCTGACCATTCATAAAGAGCCAGTTCAGCTAAGAAATTTGCAGGATTGTATTTGTTTTGGAAAAAGTCACTTGCTATAAAAGTTGGAAAATCTTTAGCCAATAAGAAAAACATTGGAGACTTACTTGGATAAAGTTCTAAATAGTCCTGAATAATTTGCTGGAAATCTTCTTGTATAAGGAGGTAGCTACAGTTAAAAACCTTTTCAATGTAGTCTTTCATGCTGTTGATAACTAGGCTTTTGTAAATAGCAAGCTCATCAAGCGTTTCTTTAGAAAGAACTTCAGTATTAGTTTCTTTGCCTTGAAAGTATTTTAAAATTTCAGTCTGTATAGTGGCTAAACTTGGCATAAATTTTTATCCATCAACTCTTTTATTTGGCTTAATTCCTTGGTTAATTCATCAAATTCAGGGAAATTTGAATCCCGTTCGAGCAATATTGCTTTAACTTCAGTTTCTTCTAAAACTTGCTGCAAAATTTTAAAAACTTGCTCGGGAATAGCTTCTCCATGTGTATCAAGAATTTTAAGTAACTTAGTGCTTAGAAAAGCTTGGTAATTTTCTCTATGACCTGCAATATGGATCTGAATGGTACGTTTTAAATCAATCTCTTTCAGAAACTCTAGAGCATCGTAATTTTGGTTTACAGAATTAACATAGACATTGTTTACATCTAATAGAAGCCCACAATCAGCTTCCTCCAAGATCGCATTAATAAATTCAGCCTCTGTCATTTCTGGCTTAACTAGAGTTGAATAATAACTTGGGTTCTCAATCAAAAATGGAATTTGAAACTCATCTTGCAGGAATTTGACATTATCGCTAATAACTTTAACGGCTTCTTTGGTAAAAGGTATTGGAATTAAATCTTGTAAGTAATAACCATTGATTCTGGTACATGAAAGATGATCTGAAAACCAGGGTGCTTTGATTCGTTTAAAGAATTTTTTCAGTTCAGTAATGAGGAAGGGATCATATTCTGCTTGCCCTTGATATTTAGGCGCAGTACCGATACTCAAGTTCACTGAATGAGGGATTATTTGAATGTTTTGATCAAGAATTTCTGCAAAACTCTTCTCAAACAAGCCACCCCGATTTATATAATTCTCTGGCACAATCTCTAGCCATTCAATTAATTTTTGTTCTGGATTATTACCGATAAAATCCAAAATATCTTTTTGGATAAATCTTCTAAGACCAAGTCCTAGACCATAATTTGTGATTTCTGCTTTATTTAGCATCATTAACGTCCATTTTACAAATAAAAAGCCCAGCTTGTTTTTAAATTTCAAGCCGGGCTTTCCAAAAACTATTTAGCTAAGACTTAGTGTTTCTTTTTGTCTTTACCTTCTCCACATTTACCTTCGCCGCACTTGCCTTCTCCGCATTTGCCTTCGCCACATTTGTGATCGCCATGGCTAATTGTAGTAGTGCTATCAGCAGCTAACTCACTGATGCTAAGAATTGCATCTGAATTAACGTTGATGTTTGGTGCAGTGATTGCATTTGCACCAAGAGTTGTTGCGATACCTAAAGCTAATGTTGAAATTTTAATTGTTTTTTTCATTGATTTTCTCCTTTTAATGGCAGCCTCTAATTGGATAACCAAAGTTAAAATTATCATACATTTGTTAAAAATTCATTCTAATTCCGGCAAATTATTGAACTATATTTTCGATAGTTTTAGATGATACCTTTAGTGGTTCTTATCTCACCACTAATTCTTGAATCAATAGTTTTTGCTTGATCAAATGCAAGTGCAAAAGCTTTAAAGCTGGCTTCTATAATGTGATGACTATTTGTACCAGTTATCTTGTGGAAGTGAACATTCATTCCTGTGTTATTAACGAGTGCTCTCCAAAACTCAATACATAACTCAGTCTCAAAAGTATTAATGCGTTCTTTATCAACCGCTACTTCATATACAAGG
>CAYQSL010000259.1:0-2557 GCA_964420165.1 uncultured Gammaproteobacteria bacterium
TCTTCTAAAGAGCCCGAATTTTCGATTACGAAGTCAGATTTCTCAGCTTTTAAGCTCTGAGGCATTTGAGATCTGATTCTTTTGATAATTTCTTCATCACTTAAACCAGGATTTCTTTTTTTTAGTCTTTCGATTTGTAATTCTTCTGAGGCCACAACTGTGATGATGTAGTTGTAACGCGATTCTAATTCAGCTTCAAATACCAAGGGCACTAAGTTTACTAAGATTTCCTTGTCTTTATTATTGCGAACCCATTCTCTAAGTCTTTGATCAACAGCTGGATGTACGATCTCTTCAAGAATTTTTCTTCTTTCTTTTGCTTCTTTCGAATCGCCAAAAATTTGCTTAGCGATCTCTTTGCGGTCTAAGGTACCAAATTCTCTTTGAATAGCTTCACGAACTTTGTGATCATTCTCATAGATTTCATGAACAAGGTCATCACTATCTATAACTTCAATACCACGCTCGCGTAATAACTCTCCAATTGCAGATTTGCCACAAGCAATATTTCCCGTTAATCCAATAACTACGTGCATTCATCTATTCTGCAATATACTTTTTAAATAAGCAAAATGAAATCGTTAAAACATAGAAGAAAAAGCGGTTATACGTTAATTGAATTGATGGTCTGCGTCAGCCTCATAGGTGCCGTCATTGGCATGTTATATCTCTACAACGTTAAAGGTTGGGCTCTTTTTAATAAGTCTATGAGCTTTGGCTATTTGCAAACTAATACTAGAGCAGCTCTGGAGCAGCTTGCTTTTAACATTAAACGCAGTAGTAAGGACATGATCTACACCAGTTCAAACTACAACGCAAATGTCCCTTTGCCCGAAGATTCCTATTTTGGCAAACCATATCTTTATTTTGCGATCCCACATACCCAAGATTACAAAGCAAGAGATATTAAATCAAAAATCGATACAGTACAAATTCCTGACTATGACTACTATCTATATTACATAGGCAAAGCCAAAGACAGAGATGGCAACTATGCAAGTGACAGAGCCCGCTTAAAGCTTCTGGTCATAAGAAACCAAGATGGTAAATATACAGTCAAAAATTCTCCTAAGTGGCCAATCCTACCGCCTGACCTATTGGGTGCAAGTAGTTATGATAAGGGTCCTAATATCAAAAAGTTTGGACAAGTAATGGATATCAAGAATCATGACATGAGTCCAGAATTTTCGCTATATCAATCAAGTTTCTTTTATGGTTTTTATGGAAATAATTTTGAGGATCTCTTTACCATTCGCGTAAAAATGGTTGATGCTAAAACCAAGACAGAGATGGAGTTTGAGACTTCAGTAACACCGAGAAATTAATATGAGCTTTAAGAACCTATTAATTCTTTTTGCTCTCAGCTTGACTCTCGGCTCTTGCTCTTCACATAAAAATGAGCCAAATACTTTACGCGCCAATCTTGGAACTGAACCACCTACTCTCGATTGGAATTTAGCAAATGACTATAGTTCTTTTGATGTCATTAGTAATTTAATGGTGGGCTTAACACGCTTTGGTGTTGATAAAGATGGCAAAATTACCACCGAACCTGGTTGCGCTTATAAATGGCAAATCAGTCCTGATGCCAAAGAATATATTTTCTGGATGAATCCAGAAGCTAAATGGTCTGATGGTAGAGCTGTTCTAGCGCAAGATTTTATTGATTCCTTTGCCAGAGCTTTAGATCCTGATACAGCTGCACCTTATGCTGAATTACTCTCATTAATTGACTTAGAAAAGACTAAAGCTATAGATGAGCAAACACTGAAGATAGTTTTAAAAAGACCAGCAGCATATTTTATATATTTAACTTCTTATGGTTTAACTTTGCCTATTAGGCAAGATCTCATTAATAAATATGGCAATCAATGGACAGAGCCCGAGAACCTAGTTGTTAACGGACCTTTCACACTTAAGGAATGGAAGCATGAATATAAAATTACCTTAGAAAGAAACAAAGAATTTAATTTAGACAAACCCCTATTCGAAAAGCTCCCAGATGCCGTCATCCTCGGATCACGTAGTGATTCGGGGATCCAGTCAAATAGAAATATTTCAGCAGTTTCTGGGTCCCCAGCCCTTTCAGGGCTGAGGATGACGGGCGTTCGGTATATAAAGTTTTTCATGGTGGGGGAACAGGCGAGCGCTTTTACTCTCTTTAAAAATGGCGAATTTGATTACATCGATAGTCGTTCACTGCCACTTAGCGAAATTAAACGTATACATCAAAGCATAGATCCTGACTTAGTTTCAAGAGCAAGATTACTTAGAAATACTTATGTCGGCTTTAATGCTCAGAAAAAACCTTTTAGTGATAAAAGAATTAGGCAAGCTTTTAGCTATGCAATCGATAGAGATATTTTAGTAAAAATTAGATCTCGTGATGATTTAGCAAACTCAACTTGGATTCCACCCGTACTAAGTGGCTTGCCTGCAGTTAATGCTTATTTGCCAGAACTTGCTCGCCAGAAACTTGCAGAAGCCTGTTATCCTTATGTTAAAAATTTCACAGAAGTTGAAATGATTATAACAAGTAGAGAAGATGCAAATATAC
>CAYQSL010000260.1:0-2555 GCA_964420165.1 uncultured Gammaproteobacteria bacterium
CTAAAAGTGCAATTCCAGAGAAAGTAAGTGAAGCATTTAGTTCTGGGAATCCTATGAAAATTGCATCAGCTTTAAGTAGTAGCATTTCTGAAAATGCAAATAGTCTTGCAAGCCAAATGAATAATCCCGAGATCCAAGGTAACTTTGTAACTAGACCACTTAAATATATTGCAAGTTTTATTCCTTTCGTAAACAAAGCACCTGAATGGCTGAAGCCAGTAATAGGTGGTGGAGTGGCTTACATGGGTTTAGGTTTTGTCTGGCGTACGACTAAGAGTCTTTTCAAATGGATAGTTGGTGGTGCTGCTCTTTACTTTGGTTACAGATTCTTTATGGGTGCTAAAGCTGCTGATAAAAGCCAAGTAGTAGATTCAAAAACTAAGCTCAAGATTGCTTAGTTAATATATCAACTTTCTTTAAAGCATTTCTAATATCTTTTTCAAAGAAAGGTTTTTTATCAGGATCTAATTCCAGTTTTGAAATCATCAGATCAATTAATTCTTTGATCCAAAGGTTTATCTCTTCTAAGCTTTTTAGTCCTTCTGAAATTCTGCCTATGAAATCATCCATTCTATTGGTTGCTAAGCCATTTGTATAACTTCTTTCCATTCTTTGAATTTCATAGGCAATTTCTAATAAATAAAGAAAAGGTGCTGTAAGAATATTGGCTGATACAGTAGTTTCTGCTTTTTGATTCTTAGTTATATCCTGAGGTCTAAAACCTTTTAGCAGCTGTCCATAACTTGTTTGAATGGAGCATTTCAAATCAAAACATTTGCTATGTAATAATTTCATATTTTGCTCTAAAGGATCATTATCAAGATTTGCTCTAGTTGAGAAAAGATATTCGTCAAAATTAGTTAAAAAAACTCTGCTCTGATTATAAAAATCATTAGTATGTCTGAGTAAATTTGGGAAAGTTTTCATGGTTTTATATCTTAATATCAAAAGTATATTATTTTTTTATCTTGAAAAATGTAAAATTTTACCAGCATGGCTGATAAAAAAATCAATAAAGTAGTTTTAGCTTATAGCGGAGGTTTAGATACTTCTGTAGCTATTAAATGGTTGCTAGAACATAAATGTAATGAAGTTGTTTGTGTGGCAATTGATCTTGGGCAAGGTGCAGAACTCGGTCCTATCCAAGAAAAAGCTTTGAAGATTGGTGCATCTGAATCACATGTGATTGATGCGCGTCAAGAATTTGTAGAAGAATATTGTTTTCAAGCATTAAAAGCAAATGCAAAATATGATCGTGCTTATCCGCTTGCAACTGCAACCGCAAGACCACTTATCGCAAAAATTTTAGTTGATATTGCAAAGAAAACTAAAGCTGATGCAATCTCTCATGGCTGCACTGCTAAGGGGAATGATCAAGTGCGTTTCGATTTATCGATTATGGCGCTTGGTCCAGAGTTGAAAATTATCGCTCCTGCTCGTGAATGGAATATGACTCGTGAAGATTGCATTAACTATGCTGAGCAAAACGGAATTCCCGTACCTACTTCTAAGAAGAATCCTTTCTCTGTAGATTTAAATCTCTGGGGTAGATCGGCTGAGTGTGGAGTTCTTGAGGATATCTCGAAAGAGCCTCCAGAAGAGGCTTTTGGCATAACTATGAATCCAGAGAAGTCTATGGATAGACCAGAATATATAAAGGTTGAATTTGATAAAGGCGTTCCAGTGAAAGTTTATGAGTTCGGGAACTCATTGAACTCAGCATTGAACTTAGTAACTCAAGGCTCTATTGCTCTTGTTGAAAAAATTAATGAGCTTGGTGGTAAACATGGAATCGGTAGAATCGATCAAATTGAAAACCGTGTAATTGGAATTAAGTCGCGTGAAATTTATGAATCACCTGCTGGTGTGATTCTTAACATGGCTCATGATGATCTTGAGTATTTAACAATGACTAAAGAGATGAAACATTTCAAAAATATCATCGATCAAAAATATTCAGAATTAATTTATTCTGGTCGTTGGTTTAATCCATTGAGATACACTCTTGATGCGTTTTTAAATGAATCACAAAAATATGTTAGCGGTACTATTGGCTTGAAGTTGTACAAAGGCTCTGTAAGTGTGGTTTCTCGTGAATCTGCAAATTCTCTTTATGATCATGGTCTTGCAACTTATGATGGTGGTGATACTTTCAACCATGCTTCTGCATTAGGCTTTATAGAACTTTTCGGATTGGATATGAAACAGTTTGCTTTGAAGCATGAAGAGCAAGAAAAAGCTCTGTTATAATAAAAAACTGTACTGCTTTAGTTCTGTTGCTGGAGCAGTGTAAATGTGCGCCTTTAGTTCAGTTGCTGGAGCAGCGTTAGCTGCGACAAAACGAAAAAAAGATCGTACTTACGTTCGTGTGGCATAATAAAAATGTGCGCCTTTAGTTCAGTTGGTAGAACGTTGGTCTCCAACACCAAATGTCGTGGGTTCAAGTCCTACAGGGCGCGCCATCTTTTCAAGTATCAACCACCCACGACATTTGAAATGTCAGTGTTTTATCAAGCAACCTGATCGGTTGCGTCAAGTCCTACAGGGCGCGCCAT
>CAYQSL010000261.1:0-2554 GCA_964420165.1 uncultured Gammaproteobacteria bacterium
TTGCAGGTTTACGTCATATATCAAGCAAAGAGCTGCAACTATAGTTGCTTTAGCAATAGATTGACCTGATTCCATTCTTGAAAAACTTGATGCTGAAAAGTGTATTCTGAAGCGCTTTTTAAGCTCTCTTACAATTTCTTGTTTATTGAGATTCTTCCGTTCTCTGATTCTTTTAAGAGTACGTCCGATATTGTTATTGATTCCGACCATTAGATTAATTATGAGGCAAAATTCTAATCTAATCTTGGAGCGCGATGTTGGAAGTTAAACGAAGACTAGTCTACGAGCATGAACTCTATTTGGTACATCTTTATTTACGGGAGTTGTTTGTTGGTTAGAAACGGTTGGAGTTGGACTTTGGCTTGGTTGAGGGTTGCTGTGAGCAGATCTATGTCTGCTTGTGCCAATGATATCTGTCATAGATCTAGGCTCATGTCTTCCACCATCTACAAATAATTTTTTTCCCATAAGTATGTAAGATAACAGGTTGGCAGAACCCTTGTCAATCTTTTATATTGAACGTGATATTATTTTGCTTTCATGTCAAGTCCATCATTAACGAGAAGAGATTTTTTGAAAACAATGCCTTTCTTGGCGGGCTCTATGCTAATTAGTGGGCATACAAGCGATAAATCAAATCAAGTTGAAGCTCCAAGGGGAAAATCTCAAAGTTTAGCTAATGCCACGGAAAACACTAAACAAGAAATTCCCATTCAAAAAACTTCTGAAACTGCAACGGACACAAAAATCCCAACGTCAAATAAAGTATTGCATTGGATCAATCCAACTCTGAGTTCTTCACTTCCTGCAATTGCTGCTGAGTTTCGAGAGGCTTATGTTTTGATTGCCAAAAATTTTGAAAAGCATCAAAAAAATCCAATGAGTTCTGAGCACGCATTGCGCTTTGATAATGCAGATGCTTTTTGTAGACCATGGGCTGCTCTAGTTGTGCATACTGGAGCTTTAATTTCAAGATTACCTGCGGATTACTTGGCTGCTCAGGTTACAAATTCTCCAGAATTTCAGTCTAGATTTGCAAGTATGATTGGTTACTATACTATTGCAGGAGAAGTTAAATATATTAGAAACCCTTTTCTTGGGTATTTGCGTGATCTTGTAAAAGCTGAATTAGAGCGCAATCCAGCAAAATATAAAAATGATCCAGGGAAAATTTCTTGGGGTACATTATTTAAAATTCTTTGGAATGGAAGAAAAAATCTTGAGAAGGAAGCTTCTAGTAATCCAAAACTTTCTAAAAAAGAACTTGATCTTATAAGAACAGCACTTGATTCTTTGATTTTTACTTTGAGTTGGGTATTTGGATTAAAAGTTAATGCTGGAACAGGAAAAGCTCTTGGAGGAGTTGTAGGTACAGGATACATCCTAAGAGATATAGTTGCCAGAGAAGAAGCTAAATGTTCTGATCCAGATGAGTTATTGAAATTGAACGATAGAACGAGAGCTGAGATGCTCGCTTGGCCTGCCTTGTTTACTTTTAATGCTGTTTTACAAAGTGTGGTAAATCGTTATATGCAAAAATTCTTTCCTGAAGATTCTTTAGCTCAAGAACATTGGGTTGAATTGATTGGTAATCTTGCTCAAGCATTTGCTTATTGTGGTGTTAAGACTCCTGCGCAAGCTGGATTGGAAAAGATCTCAGAACTTGGTCCGCAAGGTATTTGGAGACCAGTTGATTGGTATGTTAAGCCTTAGCTTAAGACACTTTTGTTTTTAAATAATTAGCTAGTTGATTGAATGTGCCTACCCAACCTTGTTTCATATTTTCAAGATTAGATACAAAAGTTTTTTCTTCCTCTTCATTTGAATTAAAAGTCGTCCACTTAACTGTGATTTTTGTTTTATCAGCGATCTCTTCAAAAACAATTGTTGAGTGGGTTTCCATAGGCCAGTCTGGAGCGAAAGGATGTCTGGTCATACCTTGATCTTTATCCGAAAATGACACAATGGAGGTAATTTTGCTCGGTACAACAATTTCACGATAAACCCATTTACCCCACATAGTAGTGACACCTGGTATTTCCATGCCATAATGCATAACACCACCAGGACGTAGATCATTAGTGCAATGTACTATGATTACACCTTCAGGTCCCCACCATTTTTTCAGTTCTTCAGTTTCTGTCCAAGCTTTCCATACGGCATCTAGTGGTGCGTTGAAGTTTTCAGTGGTAACGAATTCACTTTGGTTTGAGTTCATATAACTCATAATATGCTGTTTCTTGAGTTATAAACAAGTAATTTATAACTCAAGATTATTTTTACAGGAGGATTAAAGATAGTATTTATAAGCCTTTTATAAAGAAATTACCTTGAAAAGTGAATTGTAAAGACGCGGCCCCATTATAATGTGTTTGAGCGATTTCTATGTTACTACAAGCCAACGATATTTTTGTTCATTTTGGACCACAACAAGTACTTAGTGATGTAAGCCTGAAAATTACATTACAGAGTCGTATTGGACTTATTGGTGCTAATGGTGCGGGTAAATCAACTTTACTTAAATGCCTAACAGCTGAAATGCACCCGCATAAGG
>CAYQSL010000262.1:0-2547 GCA_964420165.1 uncultured Gammaproteobacteria bacterium
CTAAGACCGAAAGCTACATTTTGAATGACATTGAGCCAAGGAAATAAAGCATACTCTTGGAAAACTAGGGTTCTATTAATATCAGGTCGAGTAACTTTTTTACCGTTTACAAGAATCTGTCCATGACTGGCTTTCACAAAGCCAGCAACTAAGCCAAGTAGTGAACTTTTACCGCAACCGCTAGGACCTAATAAACAAACAAATTCGCCAGCAGCAATATTTAGTTTTAGATCCTTCAAAACATAGTGCTTATCTTTTGAATTTGAATATTTTAATGAAACGTTCTCTAAAACTATCATTGATTAAATCCCCATATCTTTTGAACTTTCTTTTCGATACTGCGGAATATAACGTTGTCAGTGATATATCCTAAAATCGCCACAATCAAAATCATTGATATAACTTGTGCCATATCTGCAAGACTGCGAGCTAGTTCCAAAGTTTGTCCGATGCCTAAGCCTGTAACAAATAGTTCACCAGCTATTAATGCTCTCCAGGCAAAAGCCCAACTTAAGCGAAGGCTGCTAACGAAGTTTGGTAATATTGCTGGAAATATAACTCTTAGATAGAGATCAAGATTCTTAGAGCCTAATGTTTGTGCTGCTCTAATAAGTTCTTTAGGAATGGTAATCATTCCGGTTCTCACACCAAGCGCGCATGGGATGAAAGCTTCAAGAGTGACTATAAAGAGTACTGCGGCTTCTGAGATTCCAAACCATAATAATGCAAGTGGAACCCAAGCCACGCTAGGTATTGATTGTAATGCAGTAAGAGTTGCACCAATAGTATTGTCCAGTACCTTATATCTTGCAATTGCAATTCCTACCAAGGTTCCAAAAAATAAGGCAATTAAAAATCCCACTAAGACTCTGCGTAAAGAATTTACAATGACCATCATATAATCAGCTTCTTTGAAACCGAAGCTGAGTGAATCCCAAACTTGTAGTGGGCTTGGTAATAAATAATCAGGGTAAATTTTTAGCCAAGCAACGAATTGCCAAATAGCTACTAAAAGTATCAAGAAAAAAAATCTGTGCCAATATCTCTTTTTTATAAGATCTGGGCTAATGCCAACTTTTGCAACGGTTATTCGATTTTTCAGATCTTTGAGCACTCATGCTCATTATATAAGGAAAGCTCTTAAAGCTCATAAGCTTTACTTTGTATTCAATAGCATAATTCGACCATTAACCAAGACGGATTTGATCTCATGGTTTACAACTTCTCGGAGTATGGTTTTGACTCCACTTTCTAAATCTGCTGCTGATTTTAAAACTTGATTCGGAATAGTACGAAAATAATTAATGCGGTTAGACATTCTAATCTTTTCTTCTTGGCTTAATTTATATTGTTTTGCTAGGGCTGACATTTTTTCTAACCGACCTTTATAGATATAAAAGTGCTGTTGCTAGAGAAAATTGATAAAAACCTTGAAAATACAAGGGAAATATCGAGAAACCCCTTAGCTTTCTGGGGATAACCCGAGAATTTGCCGTGTTATTACTACTGTCTATCTTTTAGCCTTTCTAATTCTTCTTCTAGTTTTTCTAAAGTAAAGTAAGGATTTTTTTGCTCAAGGTTCTTACTAAATGGCATTATTTCTGCTTGAGGATGCGAATTGTATAAGGCTCTAAGCACCACATATTCGATAATGTCATTGTAATGCTTAGTACCTTGAAGGTCAGTTACTTCATTTGGTAAAGATGCAAGCCAATCATCAAGATGCACTGGAAGAAGCTTAACCATAACTTTTCTCAAATTATTTTTTATTTTCTCAAAATCTAAGGCTTGATTATTTTCTAAACTACTAGTTAAAGATTCAAGCAAGTCATATGGGTCAACTTGTAAACTTAGCTGATCGAGTAAACCTTGAATTCCCAAATTGATTAAACTAGGACTTAACTTATCAACTTTTTGTATTTCCTTTTTATTGTCTAAAAATTTAGTATCAATCTCTAGTCCTAATTCTTTAAGTTGATTAGTTGTATCTAGAATTTGCTGTCTGAAAAAATCGATAGCGTTAAATGATGAACAAGCATCAACTAGATTACCAAAGAAATCAAGTAATGATTTTGCAGTTTGTGAAATCAAAGATCTCTCTGAACTAGGAATCTCTGCTATTGCTTCACTGTCACTGAGGGCTTCTTCGCCTATATTTCTGTAACTGCGGATAAAAGTATCAAAGGTATCAAATAAATAATGAAGGGCGTCAATAACTTTGTCATCAAACTGTCTGGGTAATTCAACCTGTTCAAAATCAATAATATTTTTTGGATTGCCATTATCTTCGATCGCACTTAGATCTGTACCATAGTTCGATAGATGACTACCTAAATCACGAGCTAATTGGCTGCGTTGATTTTCAGGTCCAAGTAAACGTTCTATATTCTCACATTGAAATTTAGAATCTGCATTTGTATTTTTTTTATTTCTAGCTACCAACTCTTCTAAGTTGCCTTCAAGATTTTCTAAGAAGTTCTGCTCATTACCAGCAATGTCTTTTATATCAAAGCCTCTTGCCTGAAATTCAATTTCAGAATCTTCTGT
>CAYQSL010000263.1:0-2532 GCA_964420165.1 uncultured Gammaproteobacteria bacterium
TTTGTGCTGTGTAGCTTCAAACTGTTTGTCAGAATTGTCTTCATCACCAGCCATAAGTGTTAACTGTCCTTTAACCCTCTAACATAGTATTCTTAAATTTAGGTAAATGCAAATGCTGTCATTGCGAGACCTCGAAGAGGTCGTGGCAATCCCATTGTGGTTACTAGCAGGGGGATTGCTTCGCGACGCTCGCAATGACGACTAAGCTAAACTAGCAGCCTTTTGTACCTGAGGATCATCAGTAATAACTTTCTTGCAAACGCCTTCTTCAATAGCAACTTGCTTAACAGCAGCAGCTACTGCAATTGCCACATTTTCATTGAAAGCATCAGGAATTATATAATCAGCTCTAAGTTCATTTTCAGGAATACAATCAGCAATTGCTCTTGCCGCAGCAAACTTCATTGACTCAGTAACGGTATAAGCATTTGCATCAAGTAAACCTCTAAAGAAACCTGGGAAACAAAGTACATTGTTGATTTGATTTGGATAATCTGATCTGCCAGTAGCCACTATTGATGCATATTTCACAGCAAGATCTCTATCAACTTCAGGAGTCGGATTAGACATTGCAAAAATAATGCAATCTTTATTCATGGTCTCCAATACTTCTTCACCAAAAAGATTTGGACCAGAAAGCCCCAAGAAAAGATCCGCACCCTTCAGAACCTCAGCAAGAGAGCCTTTTTCAAGACCTGGATTTGTGTAGCTTGCAAAATCTTCTTTGGCATGGTTCATGTTATTCGTTCTACCTTTATAGATAGCTCCAGAAGTATCACAACCAATAACATTGCGAATCCCAGCACCAATGATCATCTTAGTACAAGCGATACCAGCAGCACCTACACCGCTGACAACCACTTTAAGAGTTTCAATGTTCTTACCAGTTAATTTAATTGCGTTATAAAGAGCAGCAGTAACTACAACTGCAGTACCGTGTTGATCATCATGAAAAACAGGAACATTAACTGCTTTCTGTAATTTTTCTTCAATCTCAAAACATGCAGGAGCTGCGATATCTTCTAAATTAATTCCACCAAAAACTGGAGCAATCATTCTAATACATTCAACTATCTCATCAGGTGTTTTACCTTTCGCATCAATTGCAATAGGAAATGCATCCACACCTGCAAGTTGCTTGAAAAGCATAGCCTTACCTTCCATAACAGGTAAAGAAGCTGAGGGACCAATATTGCCAAGACCTAAAACCGCAGTACCATCAGTTACAACTGCAACGGTATTACGTTTGATTGTAAAAAAGTGATCAGAATTTGGCTCATGATGAATTTGATTACAAACTTGAGCTACTCCAGGAGTATAAACAACAGCAAGGTCTTCAAGCGAAGTAATTTTGCGCTTCAAATTTACCTCTATCTTGCCGCCTAAATGTGCATTAAAAACTTTTTCATCCATATTGATCACTTTTCAATTTTATACTGAATGGAGATGAAAAAAATCTGAAGTTTTGCTCTATTGATTAATTAGCTCGGAATATTCGGTCAAAAGCCCATCTAATATACTATTCCAAGATCTTTCCATGGAAAGTTCACGGCTTTTTTTTGCATAATTTTGTCTCAAATTAGCATCCTTAATCAAGCTCTCTAAGCACAACTCAAAGTCCTTGAGTGAAGTGGCAAGGCAACCATTTTTTTTGTCTTGAATTAAATCTCTTACACCTGGTGATTCATAAGCGACAACTGGCAAACCAGATGCCATTGCTTCCAGAACCACTTGTCCAAAAGTTTCTGTCCTACTTGGGAAAGCAAAAATATCGCTAGCAGCATAGAGTTCAACTAACTCAGTACCTTTTCTTATTCCAGTAAAAGCGTATGCTCCATCAGTTTTATCCAAACTATCTTCAAGCTCATGCTTGATAGGACCATCACCAATGACCAAAAGCTGAATAGGATGTTTTTCACAAAGAGTAGAGAAGATTGTAACTAACTCAGGAATTGATTTTTCTTCCGCTAATCTACCCACATAAGTAATAGTAATTTTATCTGGGTCTAAATCATAGTTAGCTAATATTTGACGATTTCTTTTACTCGGACTAAAAAGCTCATGATCAACGCCTCTGCCAAGAACCCCAACATTTTCCAGACCAAGTTCTTCTAGTTGTTTTTTACTACTTGGACTTGGTACCAAGACTCTGGTTACTTTCGAGTAAATCATTTTAGTCACACCATTAATTACCTCTTCGAAATAAGGTACATGATACATCGGTGCATAAGCCGCAAGATCAGTATGATAAGTAGCCAGCGAAGGCAATTTTAATTTATCAACATAGTAAAGCCCAATAGCACCCAATGTGACAGGCGTAGCCAAATGAATAATGTCTGGATTAAATTCCACTAAAGCTTTTTCAACAACATTATGCCTCGTTGGAATTAAAGATTGCAAAATTGCCATTGGCGCTTGCATGAGATCATTTTCAACAAATTTAGAGACCCATTTGTCTTGAGGCTTAACAATATAAAGTTCTTTATATAGATTGAAACGAATTCCATCTAATCTAACTATTTTTGTTTTTGA
>CAYQSL010000264.1:0-2527 GCA_964420165.1 uncultured Gammaproteobacteria bacterium
TTCTGCACCATACCTTTAATTGAGACTCTATCTACAACCTCAAGTCCGTAGCCTTCGATACCATAGATCTTCTTAGGGTTATTAGTAATAATTTTAATTTTCTTCAAACCAAGATCAGTCAGAATTTGCGCGCCGACACCAAAAGTTCTGAGGTCAGCAGGGAAACCTAATTTATGATTAGCTTCCACAGTATCATGTCCTTGATCTTGCAACTCGTAAGCCTTCAATTTATTGAGCAAACCTATACCTCTGCCTTCTTGTCTTAGATAAACCAAAACACCAAGACCGGCATCTTTAATCTGCTCTAGAGAATGTTGTAATTGTTCACCACAATCACAACGTAAACTTCCAAACAAATCACCAGTTAAACACTCACTATGCATACGCACTAGTACTGGTTCATCATCATTAACTGCTTTTTCAAGATCGCCTAGAACCAAGGCTACATGCTCTTTTCCGGAGAGGAAATCTTTATAACCATAGATCTTAAAATCTTCTTCAAATTTTGTTGGTAAATTCACACCAACAACTCTATGGACGAATCTTTCATTCTTCAATCTATATGCAACTAAGTCAGCAACAGTAATAAATTTCAGACCATGTTCTTTAGCAAAATGAAATAGATCATCTCTTCTTGCCATTTCACCATTCTCTTTTAGAATTTCACAAATTACACCACAAGGCTTCATACCAGCAAGGCGAGCAAGATCTACCGCTGCTTCAGTATGACCCACACGTTTAAGCACACCACCTTCAACAGCTCTTAAAGGGAAAATATGTCCCGGTCTGCGCAAGTCTTCCGGCTTAGTATCATCAGCAATTGCAACTTGAATAGTTTTAGCTCTATCGAAAGTACTAATACCAGTACTCACTCCAAATTTAGTATCCGCATCAATGCTAATAGTGAATGCAGTTTTCATGGTGTCATTATTGGCATCAACCATTTCTCCAAGTTGTAAATATTCTGTGCGCTCTTTAGTCAGTGCTAAACAAATCAAACCACGACCATACTTAGCCATGAAATTGACCATATGATGATCAATCATTTCTGCCGCACAAATCAAATCGCCTTCGTTTTCTCTGTCGCTATCATCTGCAACAACAACTAGCTTGCCAGCTCGGATGTCTTCCAAAGCCTCATCAATAGTATTAAAGGTGATTTTATTATCCATTAATAAAAGTATAACAAAGATCTTGTCTTTACCAAAACTTAACCTAGATTTGTTTTTCTTTTACTACTATGGGAATGTCATCAGCACAAGGTCTTAGTCCAAATACTGCGCCTCCAGTACCTCTTGCACCAAATACATCACAACCAACAACCAAAGATTCAATAATGGAAGATATAGCGCGCGATAATAAACAAAAAGAAACTCCGAAAGGCTTTCGTCCAGGTGATGAAGGCAAATCTAACCCTGCTTTTACTAGACCCGGCTCTAATTTTGGCAACAATACTAAAGATTCTAATGACTAAATTTTTTTAATCTAAACCTTAACCTCTCTTTAAAACAAAATTGATTTCTTAAAAACATGGAATTCTTCGACGACACAGTAAATACTTCAAGTTTCAAAAGCGAAGCAGGCAACCAAGTTGAGCTGATAACTTCATTTTTTAATAGCTACACTGATGAAAAAGAACTTGGGTTCTATCAATCAATGGTAGTTGATCTTTACCGAGCAATTACTTGCTATAGAATGTACGATAACCTCGAAGAGTTTATGGCAATTAATCCTGAGCTTAATGACTGCAAAGAAGACATTGAAGAGCTTTGGAAAGAATTTGACAAGCTTACAGAACCAGAATTGGCTGATGTAGCACTGGAATTATTGAAAGATCTATAACCAATCTGGCAAGCGATCTTTAGAAACAATATCCTGATTATTTTCTCTCTCAATTATTACCGATGACTTACCTTTATTCACAATCACCATTGCAGGTCTTGGCACACGATTATAATTAGAAGACATACTATAGTTATAAGCTCCTGTAGAGTAAACTACTAAACGATCACCAGCATTAGCTTCCGGCAATTCTACATCTTTAATTAAAACATCTCCAGATTCACAATATCTACCAGCAATAGTTACCATTTCTTTTTTGCTTTGTTTAGACTTGCCATCAAACTCTGTTAGATATTTAGCTTGATACATAATAGGGCGCGTGTTGTCTGCCATACCACCATCTACAGCTACATACTTTCTGATGCCTTCAATATTCTTGATATTGCCCACAGTATAGACTGTAGCTCCAGCAGGACCCACTAAACTTCTACCCGGCTCAATCATAATCACTGGCTGCTTTAGACTAAACTCTTGTGCGTAAGCTTTAATCGCTTCACATATAACATTAACCCAAGCTTCGATCTCAGGCGGATCATCACTTTCTAGATATTTAATACCAAGACCACCACCTACATTGATAAGTTCAAACTCAAGATCATATTTATCTTTGATTTGCTTGTAGCGTTCAAGTAAAACTCTGCAAACATCACGGTGTGGAATAGTCTCGAATATTTGTGACCCTATA
>CAYQSL010000265.1:0-2525 GCA_964420165.1 uncultured Gammaproteobacteria bacterium
TTGTTTTTTATTTTGTTGTTTTTGGTGTAAGGTGGTGTTACGACCCCGGAGGATTAAGGAATTTTAATCTTGTAAAGACTGGACGTTGCTATGGAGTGTTGCTATTATAGATAGAACCAAAAGAAACAAACTTTCTTGACATCTTTCCAAGCTTCTGTATCAAACTTGGTTGCAACAATTCTAGATACTAGTTTTTGACGCGTAAAACACATACTCACCGGATTTCAAATGAAATGGATCCCTTGAGTAGTGTGGTAATTCCACCAACCGTAACCGTGAATAGTTCAACTGAAGCTGAGAAGCTTCCATCCACCCCCGAGAAGTTTCTCAGCGTGAACTATTAAAAACCTAAAAAGGTCGAAGATAAATTGTTAACAGCATTACTACCAGCATTTTTTTTAGCAGCTACAGCAGCAGCAGCTAATGATCAAAATATATCAAAAGCGTTTGCAGAAGCAATTCCTGGGCTTGCTGTTGATAGCTTCAATAATAGAGACTTTGGTAGCGCTATTGCTAACAGTACAGGTTCTATAAATGCTCTATCTTCTAGAGATTCTGGTAGAGATCCATCAGTGGCAGCTCTTTTCAATCAAGATGTTTAAGCAGCTACTTGAGCTAAAGTTTTTTCGTTAATTTTATTTGATTTTTGAGCTACTAAAGGTTTAACCAGATCTGGTTTTGGTTTACTTAAAAGCTCAACTAACTGATTTGATTTCCCTTGATTTGCAACTTCAATTATTCTTCGATTTAACTCAGAATTTTTGGTTTCTGGTTTAAATAAACTACTTAGATTACTTTTTGCTAAAGCCTTCTCTGCAGCTATTCGTAAATCAATTTTTTGGTTTTCTGTGTTTATTATTTCTTGCTCTTCTTTCTCTATATCGAACGTATGTGCTGAACAAGATTTTAAAAGCTCTGGAGTATCCTTATAAATAATTTGTGCACACTTTTTCAAAAATAGACCAGTAATACTCAGAGGATTAGAACTGAATTTCTTATCAATCTCAGGTTCTAGTTCGTCTTTATTATTATCAATATTCTCACCATACATGTGTGGTATTGCAGGATCAAACATTCCCCATAGACGCCCCTCTAGCCTATAAAGTCCTTCAAAGAACGGTCTGGTAATAGTTTCAATAAAATCAGCACTTGGCTTCCATATCTTATAAGAAAGGAATTTCCACTCGTCATTCACTCTATCTTCAGAAGCGACTTGAATAGAAGGCACAGAAACGAATACAGCCGGTACTTCCAACAAGACTCTTAAAATATTAGAGAGTACTGCTCCATTAATAAATTTGGTTTTGTGAGATATCAATGAAGCCAATGAGTCAGCGGAGTATTGAACTATAGGAACTAACATTTTCTCTCTAACACTAGTTTTAAAGCACTGATCAAAATTAGACCCACCTTCAATATGCATACCAAAACCATTGTGGGTAACTGTTGATCTAAGCCTAAACATTGAAGTGATAATTACACTCATAACTGCTCTAAGTGGACTTTTCACTTTCTCAAAACCAGAAGCTTGAGTAAACTTAGGCAAGAAGAACGATCCAACAAAAGATCCTGCCATGATGCCTCCAAGCCATAATTTATTAACTTGCGGATTAGCTTTCTTAACTTCCAGGACACCCTCCTCGTTAAACTTATTATTACCCTTTTTGTCTAAGACTGGTATCGTACTACCTTCTTTATCAAGGAGTGGTTGACCCGCCTCTACACCTAGAGAGGTCTTAAAGAATCTATCCAAAACAGGTTTAATTTTAGTATCAAAATATTTCGAAGTAACTTTTGCAAAGCGATAGAAAAGTCTATTACGTTTTTCTATTTCCCCTTTAATCAATCTCATTTTGGGACTTTTATTCTTATTGGCAGATTCAGCATTTGGATTATGTTTACGCGACGCCGAACGCATAAGAGGAATTAAGAATTGAGGGCAAATTTGCGAAGAAATTTCAGGAGCAAGAAAAGGAATCTTCAACAGTCCAAAAAGACTATGATTCCCGTTAAAAAGTCTTACAGCAAAAGCGTTTGCAATATCATTTACAATCCTAGAAGGACCACTGTCCATAAGTGTTTTATAGATGATAGTCTCAAAGGTTTGATTTGCATCTTTGAGTAAACTTTTTAGAACATCAGTAAGGAAAGAACCTGTAAGTACCTTTGCTGTTGTCTTCAACACATCGTTAAAAAGACCGAAAAGTAAAAAGTGCTCCTCTTTAAGAGCAGCACTTTTTTTGAATGAAATAAAATTGTCGAGGAAAGTTAACTTTTCTTTAGGCGTCTCGCTATTTTTAGCTCTTGCCTGAATGGGCGAGACTGTATTTTTTGCTGCATCAGAGTTCGCCGCAATCCCCGCTGAAGAAGTTCCACCGCCTCCAGCTGCCGGTCTATAGACCGACGAATACTCCGATAAAGGTAATGTTGTTGTTACCACCGTGTTCCGTTTTTTCTAACCTCATTTCCAAACTATAAAGTCCACCCAGGAAACTTGATTAGATCATCTGGCTGTAATACCGAAT
>CAYQSL010000266.1:0-2519 GCA_964420165.1 uncultured Gammaproteobacteria bacterium
GCTGGGATGAAGCAGCTAGATTAATTGAGAAAGGTTTAGAAAGAGCGATTGCGAAGAAGACTGTTACTTATGACTTCGAGCGTCAAATGGAAGGTGCAAAACTTCTTAAGTGCTCAGAGTTCGGTCAAGCGATTATTGAGAATATGCCAGTAAAAGTTTAGTTAATTACGAATTAACTAAACTAAGCTTTGTACCAGTGAGTCTTTCAAGGGCTTCAGGGCTAACATATTTTAATCTTCCTTTGGGAGGAAGTCCTTCTGTGCTTTCTTCTTCTTCTTCAGGTTCGTGTAATTCAGTAACATCTTTAGATGATTCACCACGCGGCTTTTCAGCTCTATATCTTTCGCCTCTTGAACCATTTGACAGAACAATTTCTTCTTTGATCCAATATTTTGATCTGTCTCCATCGGGATCTTCAGTGTCTTGTATCTGCAGGGAGTTAACTTTAGATTTTCTCAAAGTGCTATCAGCGCCTAGCTCTGTTTCAAAGTTTAGTAATTTCGGCATAGATAAGTCTTCGTTAGTACGTGTTAGCTTAATGAGTTGCCCCCCCTGAGCTGATTCAGCTGAAGTTGCATATTTTGCCTTGTTGATTTTAATAGTTGATTTTGGAACGTTTAATTGTGCGATTGTCTCAAAACTATCTGCCAATTTTGTCCATATTCCATCGAACAATGCTTTGAAAAATTTTGGTTGAGACTTATGTAATGCATTTTGAGCTTTAATTTTGGCTGCCAGTGGTTTACTGCTATTTGCTTCTTGAAACTCTGTAATTAGAGTTCGTGCAGTTTTGAACTCAGGTATTGTAATACTTGGAATCGATTTTGCCATGGATATTATCCTAGCGTAATTTACTTAAAGAGATCAAGGTGTAAAGACTGGATCCCCAGCCCTTTCCGGGCTGAGGATGACGCGGCATTTACCTATATCATGATTCCTACGCTAACCGGATTGTGATCAGAGAATAGACCATCTTTCGGTTGGCGATTTAGCCATTTTAAAGTTTTTGGATATACCGGGAAGTAACGCTTGCAATCATAATCTTTGTAGACTTTGCTGATTTTTTTATCTACGCAAGCAGTGTTAGTTGTATCAACAATTGGTTTAACAAAAATCCAATCGATCTTGAATATAGCTAACCATAAATCTCTATTGAATCTATAGGTTGAAACAAAGCCTTTGAAACCGCTTCTCTCATTAGAGTTTGCAAGGTTACCACCTCTACCATTGTAGGTGTATTCTTTGCTACCCGAAAAGTCAAATTTATTTTTATCATTAAATTCAAAGTCATTTACTATATCGAAAAGTTCATAGTTACGATTTCTCATAAGAACTGGAACGCTAATTACAGTTGGGTTGCGATACTTTCTTGCAAAGGAAGTTAGATATAAACCTGGGCTAATAATGTAGCTATATGGAGTGAAGACACCTCCTACGATTCTTGCAACTGTCTGAGGATCACCTACAGTACGAACTACGATCTTCTTAGCTGATGTAGGTTCGCCACTATTTTCAAAGTTATTAAAATCCCCTCCAAGAACTATAGGAGTTTTGATATCTTTGATGGCTTCGAGTAAAGCTTTAAGTTGTCTTTCTCTGAATCTAGCCATAGTTCTGTTCTCTAAGTGAGTACTTACTACGGTTACCACTTCATTATTAGGTAATTGAATATCAGCAATAATCGCAACTCTAGAACCATGTCTTAATTCGGTGATTACTGTTTCATCGAAAATTACTTTTGCACCTTTACGTCTGATTTTCTCTACAGGTCCAATTGTATGATTCTCTGCATCATACCAATGGTAATAGTCTGGTAGACGTACTACTCGTGCGTTTTTGATTGGGAATTTAGAGACTACGGCGTTACCATGTAAGCCTTTATACCTGTTTTTGTCCAAATCAGGAGCGCTAAGAATTTTAGGATCTGCTTCGATAAATTCAACAGCGTATGCATAATTACCACCAACCAATTTGGCAAATTCTTCTACTACGTTTTTGTATTGAGTCCTTGGAAGTCCGATGTCCACTTCATTTAAAAGAAAAATATCAGTTTCTTTTAAAATCTCAATATCTTTTTTTACTCTCTCAATATTTTCTTTATCGGTATCTTCCTTTAGATCATTTTCAATAAAGCTATCGCTGTTTTTGTACATTTTGGCTATTCTATCCATGTTGTAGCCTCTATCAATATTCCAATGAGTAACTCTGAAGTATTTCTTAGAAGTTTTACTATCGGTTTTAAGACTACCCTGATGAATATTTTTCTGTGCTATTAAAGTGTTTAAAAGTTTTTCATAACGCTTTTGGAATTCAGTATTCGGCGCATCATGTGTCGATAGGAAATGAATCTCATCATAATTCAGGTAATGTAAGTTCTCTGCAGAAGGAACTACCGTAACCGGATAGGACTCTTCGGCAAATGAAACATTTGCTGATGTAAGCATCAATAAGAAAGCTAAGACTTTTAATTTTTTATAAACCATGTTTTACCAACCGAATAAACTGAACGTAGATTTCTC
>CAYQSL010000267.1:0-2517 GCA_964420165.1 uncultured Gammaproteobacteria bacterium
TTCCTCCATAAGAAGCCTTGTAGATTGGATGACAAACAAGTTATTTTCCCATTAGAGACAGAAGACAGAGTATTAGGCTTAGTTTATGTTTACAGCAAAGAACAAATTAGCCAAGAAGAATTCAATATGCTCTGGTCATTTTGTGATCATTTAGCAACTCGAGTAAATGAATTACAAATGCCAACGAATTTAGATCCAGTTTCTAAAACTAAAATCAAGGAGATTTCCAACTCAATTTTCAATAACTTAAAAAGCTTTCTGGAAGCATCTTTAGGAAGATTAAAAGTACTTGAGGAACAGAATATTCAGCTCGTGGAGGTAAACCGAACAAGAACGGAATTAATCAATAACGTTTCTCATGAACTAAGAACTCCACTTGTAAGTATCATGGGGTTTTCAAATTTATTGCAAAGACATGAAGCCAAGCCTGAACTAATTAAAGAAGCCAGTGAACAAATTCAATCTGCCGGAAGTCGCTTGTCAAGAATGATTGACGACCTGATTCAGCTCAATAGAGCTAGCACACGTGGTTGGGATATTAACTCAGAGAAATTAGACATAGGTGAGATTACAAAGTTTGTCATTAATACTCTTGCTCCTTTAAACAAAGATCATAATTTTACTGTTAGTTATATCAATGAATATCCGCTTATTAAAGCAGATAGAAAACTTTTAAGACAAGTTATAGAGAACCTTTTAATCAATGCCATAAAATACTCACCTTATGGTGGTGAGATTAATTGCTCAATAAAATTAGACGAAGAAAAAAAAGAATTGATTTTTGCAATCCGCGACAACGGAATCGGCATGACCAGAGAAGAGCATGACAGAGTGTTTGAAAGATTTTATCGTGCAAAAAATCCACAAACAGAAAATATTCCAGGTTTAGGCTTAGGTTTAAGTATCTGTAAGGATGTTATTGAGGCGCTCGATGGTAGAATAAGCTGTGAATCGGAGTTTGGCACCGGTTCAATTTTCACTATAGTTTTTAATTATGGAAATTAAAGAAATTACAGTACAAGCATTAAAGAACCTACAAGATAGTGGTGAAGTTTTTCATCTTATCGATGTGCGCAATCCTGATGAATACGAGTACTGTAATCTTGGTGGCACCTTAATACCCATGTCACAAATACCTGAAAAACTTTCAGAGATTCCCAAAGAAGGCACTGTAATTATTCATTGTCACCACGGTGGTAGAAGTCGTAAAGTAGTGCAATGGTTACAAGATGCGCAGGGTTTTGATAATTTATACAACCTCTATGGCGGCATACATGCATGGTCGCAAGAGATAGATACAAATATTCCAATGTACTAACCTTTAAAAACTTATTCTAGTATTCGCTGGATTTAATAACTTTAAGTCGGCTAAGTTCCACGTTGTAATCAATAACAGCATTAATCGTTGCCAGTATAGGTAAAGCAAAAGCAATGCCAATAATGCCTCCTGCTTTCGCACCAATGATAACTGCAAAAATAATTGCCAAAGGATGCAATCCTAATGCTTCTCCCATAATTCGCGGCGCAATAAAGTTGTCTCGAAGGAACTGTGTATAAAGTAAATAAATTGTAAAAGCAATAATACCTTTGCTTAAACCACTAGTTAAACAAATTATTACAATACATGGAATTATGGCAGTCCAGGTTCCTATGACCGGGAATACTTCAAGCATTTGTGCAAAAGCAAATAAAACAGCAAAAGGGATTTGTAAAAACAAATAAGTGACCAACATTACAGCAGATGTCATAGTCGCAATTTGCACCTGACCTGAGACAAAAGCATTTAAACTACAGTTTACTTTAATACGTATGGCCTCTAAATGTCTCACAAGCTTCTCAGAGAATGGAGTTAAGAAGAGTTGCCAAGCTCTTTCCCCATCAATAAGCATATAAAAAGTCATAATCAAACTAAGAACAATATAGAGGATGACATTTACAGAACCAGCCAAAACTGTCATAAAAGTGGAACTTGCATCAGTAACATTTACTTGAGTTATAAAACCAATTAAAGAATTTAGAATTTCTTCTTCTCTCATATGTGAGAGAGGTAATTCGATTTGATAATTCTTGAGTAAAAACAAATTGAGATTTACTAAAAGTTGATATATCTCCGTAACTAAGTTTGGGAGAGAGTTTCGTAGAATTATAAATTGATCAATAATAGCTGGGTAAGCAAAATATATTATGCAAACCAAAATTAAAACTGCAGCGGAGAATATTGATAAAACGGCAAGTCCTCTTGATTTAATATGCCTTGCTAAAAAGTTTACTGGTCTTGCCAGCATATAATTAATCAAAACTGCAACAAGAAAGCAAAAAACGATATCTCTAAATTGTTCACCAATTTTAATTAGGACATAGCCAAGAGCTATCCATAACAAAACTAAAAGCAATCTATAAACTTGCTGTTTTAAGGAATTTATAGATTTATCATCAGGATACACTAACATATATTTAAATATACCATGGAAAGCTTGTCAAAAAACATAGTAAATATATAAAGAAAACCTAGCAAAA
>CAYQSL010000268.1:0-2513 GCA_964420165.1 uncultured Gammaproteobacteria bacterium
CAACCCTTCGGGTTGAGAATGACGGCATATGAGTTTAGTAAAAATGGTGGACGATACTGGACTTGAACCAGTGACCACTTGCGTGTCGAGCAAGTGCTCTACCAACTGAGCTAATCGTCCTTGTTAATTTTCAATCCCACATCAACTCTATCGTTGATGGTTTTGCCATTAATTCTTTAGTAAACTGGATTGCCACGTCCTGCTTCGCTTCGCTCGCAGTTCCTCGCAATGACGCTTACTATTCAAGTACTAACGACGACTTTTATAATACCAAAGCAGAGCTCGAAAACCCCTAAAAACCCTTGTTTTTCTTAGATTTTTGGCTAAAGCTATACGTATTATATTATAATTTAACGTGTATATATAGATTTGACTGTTAACTCAGCCAGATTTATTTTGCATATGAAATATGGCCATAGACAGCATTAATTCAAATGCCATTAATACTTCCATACTTAAACCGGAGGTAAATCTTGTCGCGCCAAATTCTGGTACAACACAAACTCCAATACCAAGTCAAAATACTCCAGAGCTAGAAAGCGAACATGAAGTCGAAGATAAAAAGTTAAGCAGAGAAATTCTCAATGCAATCTCATCTCAAGGCACAGATGGTACTCCAGAAAAAGCTGAGCACACAATAGAGAATCCTATTAAAGATTTTATTAGTAATACTCTGATAACTTGGACCACTGCAAGTTCTGCAATGGTGAATCTTCTCAGTGCTCCAGTACGTCTCTTCCACGATGATAATCCTTTGAAAAAAATTATTAATCATGTCAGTATGTTCTTCACCAAAGCCCATCTGGGAGCTTATTCCGTGGCGGGTTTATTTTCAGCAGTTGAGCAAAAAAATCCTCTTCTGGTTTTTTCTTTTTTTACTGAAGGTATTGCAGCTTTCATGAATCTGAGAAATATTTATTTATTTAGAGGTATTGCAACAGGAATCGATGGAGCTGTAGCTGGAATCAAAGACAAACATAAACGTTCTAACTTCTCATCATACTCAGAAGGTTGGCAACACTCATTAGAAACTATTCAAAAATCTTTCAAAGATTTTGGTACTAAGTTTGCCAAAGATCCTTGGCATCTATTTAAACTAGACGGTAGTGATATTGCTATATTCGCTTCCCTACTGGCTTCCGTAGGTGGTGTAATGGGCATGACTATCAATGAAAAAATCGGTGGAGCAATTCGTGATATCTCGGGTGCGGTTGGTGACTATGGAATATTCAAACTTGATAACCCGCTTGCTAAGAGTGCTGGATTCTTATATCTCGGCGGCAGTATCCTAGACTTGGCTGCAAGGGTCTTTAATAAAGGCGTTGCGGCAATACTTGGCGTTAATAACCCTTCAGCATTTGAAAAACTTAGAGATGCTTTCCATGAATGTGCAATTGCTTTTGATCGTGGTGGACAATATTTCTTCTTAAGATACAATCAACAAGACAATAAAAAATTAGAAACTCAAACTCGTGATGATCACAACGGTTACTTAGATTCTTTAAAGAGAGCTAAAAATACTGCTAGAAACATTGAAGCACTGGCAAACAATCCAGCAATAGAACTCGCCAAAGAGCGTAATTTTGCTAGTGCTCTGTAAGGACTGGATTCCTCACGCCCGCCAGCTCCTCAGGATGACGTCAACAACTAAACAGTAGTCAACGCTTCTTCTCTAGAAAGCATACGTGTAACTTTGTTGTGCTCATCAACTAAAACAATTTGTGGTTTGTGGTTCTGCAACTCAATCTCATTGAGTTGTGCAAAAGAACAGATGATAACTAAATCACCGACGTTTACTAAGTGAGCAGCAGCTCCATTGATAGCAATAATTCCAGAAGCTCTTGGACCTTCTATTACATAGGTTGTTAAACGATTACCGTTAGTGATGTCTAGAACTTGTACTTGCTCGTTTTCAATTAAACCTGAAGCATCCATTAGATCACGATCAATCGTGATACTACCAACATAATTCAAATCACTTTGAGTTACCTTAGCTCGATGGATTTTGGAGTGTAGAATTGTTCTCAGCATTTTTTTGTAGATCAGTTCTTTTCTTGATACGTTGCTTGTCAGCACCAGGAATTATATAAACTATAATCGATCTGCCTATCATTTTATCAGGGATACCTTCAGCTGTTCCATGATCCATTAAATCATCAACAAATCTTTCAGCAAGTTTCTTAGCTAAACCTGAATGTTGGACTTCACGTCCTTTAAGAGTAATATTGAGTTTTACTCTAATACCTTAGTCTAGAAACATCTTGCTGTGATCGATACGCGTTTGATAGTCACCAACACCAATGTTGTAGCCCATCTTAATTTCTTTATACTCGCTACCGTGAGTCTTTTTAGCACTCTTTTCTTTTTTATTTTGTTCGAATTTATACTTACCGTAATCGAGGATACGAGCAACAGGCACATCTGCCTTCTCAGTTACTACATATAAATCTAGATCAGACTCTTTTGCAAGCTTTAAAGCGTCTTCCTTGGTCATTTCTCCAAGGTTTTCTCCG
>CAYQSL010000269.1:0-2501 GCA_964420165.1 uncultured Gammaproteobacteria bacterium
ATGTCTATGACATGCTTTTTTACTTTAGATATTTAGACTAACTTTTATGTAGTTGCAGCAGCTTTCTCTGCATCATATACATCTCTTCTAGAAACAATTGCATCCATTAATGAAGTCATAATTTGCATAAATTTGCTTCCAACTGCATTGAAACCATTTAAAACGGAGAAACGCTTTAATGCATTTTTGCAAGCTGTTCTGAGTCCCTTTGTTTCACTTTGAATTGCAGCACTTAATGCAGGATCATTTATTTGTCGATGTAGTTTTTCAAGCTTTGAAATTCCATGACTTAATTTAACAAGCTGTTTCTTGCCAAGACAATTTCCCAATTCCATACATTGAAACCTATCACCCAAACCATGCCTAATAGCTTCTAAATAGGCTCCGCCACCTGCCCATCCTTTACCTTGCATATAGAGAGCAGAGCCATCGGGAAGAATTGGAATCTTATTTATTAAAGCTGATGTATTTCGCCGAATCATGAGGTGGATTATTTTAACACAATGCTAAGATAATTCATTTCATGGGTATTAAATTTGCCAAATTAAATGATTTGGGCTTCTCTAAAGAAGGACTAAAAATTGCCAAACGTTATGGTGGTAAGCCTCTTGCATGGGCAGAAAAATTACTCGAAGGCACTGGAGTTAAAATTCCAAAGAGTACATATATCAGACCTGGTATTTTGACTCGCGATACCGATGAGCGTAATAGATTGCTTGCTGAAGTTCCTTTTGAAAAAGGTGTTTCTAAATTTGCACGTGCTTGTGTAGTTGCTGATCCAATAACAGGACATCCTGGTGATATAGGACAGGGTACTGTTATTGACTTCTTTCCTTCACGTCCAATTTCTAATACTCAAGGTCTTTTGGACTATGTTGATCAATTAACCAGATTAACCAGAGTAGTTCCTTCTAAAAACGGAATATACTATTTTGATAATCCAAACTTAGCTCGTAACCATTATGCATACGAAGGTGGAAATCCAGAACAATTAGGTTCAAAGGTTGGAGTATTAGTTGAAGATTTAGTTAGATCAAAACCTCGATGGTTTGATAAAGGATATCAAGAATTATGTGGTTCTATATTGGAGCACCCTGCCAATCCAGATGTTTACATAGTTGAAATTGGCGATAATGCCAACCCGGAAAATCGTCATTCAACAGCTACCTATGATTTTAGTTTAGGCAAACTGCAACTACTACATGGATCAATTGAAGAAGTGCCAGAAATGACTATAATAAAATTAATCAACGGATTTAGACGTATCAGAGATTCAGGATTTTTACCAAACAATAGAAGTCTACATATGGAATTTGGACTAAACCAAAACCTTAGCAATCCTAGCTCAGGGGATGATCCCGTTCTATTACAAGTCAAACAATTTCGCCCTAAATATAAACCTGAACCATGGTCATTAGATGATCAACCTGGAACAACAAAACCATACACTGCCTTTGGCACAACACCTGAAGAGGGTATAGTGGTTCAAATCCATGACCAATATTCTCGCGAAGTATACACTGCCTTTACATATAATGGACTTGCAAAAGGAAGTAAAGCTCGTTCAAGACCCGATCTAACTTTTATGCCAAAAGAAGAAATGAAAATCGCAATATTTAGTGGTAGCGATGGCGGAGCCACTAATCATGGTGGACATTGGACTCTTGCTAACGCTTCTGATCTTGGAGTTTATTATCCAAGATCTAGATTTGAGAACGGAAAAGAGATTAAAATTAAATCTAATGGAATACAAGCTCAATTTGAAAGAGTCTAGTTTACTTCAATAATTCCTAACTCTCTTTCATGCCACTAACGGCTATACCTCTTACAAAGTACTTCTGCGTCAGCAAGAATAAAATTACGACTGGTAAAACCATAATCACTACAGATGCCATTAGGGGTCCCCACTCAGCGCCACCCAGTTTAGATTGAAATTGTTGCAAGCCAAGCGAAAGAGTATATTGTTTCTCATCAATAAGAAAAATACTTGGCTTAAGTAAATCATTCCAACTTATAAGGAACTGGAAAAGCGCTACTACCATTAAAGCTGGCTTAGCAAGCGGCATATAAACATCCCACCAAATGACAAGTTCATTTGCACCATCGATGCGGGCACTTTGTGCTAACTCTTGTGGCACGCTCAAGAAAAATTGGCGCAAGAGAAATATATAAAATGGCAAACCACAGAAGTAAGGCACTATTAGTGGGAGCATAGTCCCATACCACCCGAGATATTTAAAAATCATAAATTGCGGTACTGCTAAAACCATGTCGGGGAGCATAATTGTCGCCAGGGTAATCATAAACATTAGTTCACGCCCTTTCCACTTCAAAACAGAAAAAGCATAAGCTGCCATTGATGAAGCAATTACTACTCCGATGATGTTAAATACTGCAAGGTATAGAGTATTTAGAAAACAATTTAAGAAATTGATTTTCTTAAAAGCATCAGCATAATTAGTCCAAGAAAAACTTTCTGGAAGCCAATGAAAAGTAGAACT
>CAYQSL010000270.1:0-2496 GCA_964420165.1 uncultured Gammaproteobacteria bacterium
TCAATAAGCGCAGAGTTGATTACAATTTTTTTGCCTAAAGTTGCATAAGCATTGAGTTCATCACTTTTATGAATTTCAAGAGTATAGTCATTTTCATTAGCACCAATAGCGGTAGTAAATTTTCTGAAAATATTTTTGATCTTTTCTATGTCACTGGAAGCTACACCGCCAGCAAGTTCAGGGGGAGCGGTTACTTCAGCATTGCTCTTCAGAGGATTGAAGCAGCTAAGCAATAGAAGTAGAAAATATATAGCTAAGTAGTTTGTTTTTTTCATGATTTATTTTGTTGCGTCCTTTACGCATTGTAATAACCAACAAAAACCATTTCAGCTTTGCCAGTCATAAAAATCTCGTTTGTAATTGAATCCCAGCGAATAATCAAAGAGCCACCAGGCAGTATAACTTCTATATCTTGATCTTTTTCTGCAAGACCCTTTGTAATAGCAGAGACCGCAGTAGCGCAAGCACCAGTACCACAAGCTTGGGTAAAGCCACAACTGCGTTCCCAGACTATAAGTTGGATTTTATTAGGAGCTATAACTCGTGCAAACTCGACATTAGTTTTATGAGGGAAATTTTTGTGCACTTCGATTTGCGCACCATAGTTTTTCACTTGATCTAAATCTTGATCCCAGAAGCTCACTGCATGCGGATTTCCCATGGAAACAAAAGTATATGGGAAATGGAAATTATTTCCTTCAAGAACTAATTCTTGATTTGCAACGAGTTCTTTTGGCGCGCCCATATTTACTTTCACCTTCTCATCTTCCAGTAGCTCGATACCAATATCACCTGCAAGAGTTTCAATTTTAAAAATACTATCTTCACCACTTAAGCCATGTTCATAAATATATTTGGCAGCACAACGAATACCATTACCGCACATCTCAGCAATAGAACCATCGGAGTTATAGAACCTCCATGAACGCACTGACTCTTCAGATTCCTTGACTTGATCAATGATAATTAAACCATCTGCACCCACACCACGATTGCGATCACAAATCTTAGTAGCTAAATCTTTTTCGTAAATATCATTTGCGTTCTCTGGCAAATGGCTAACGTTAACCACAACAAAGTCATTACCTAATCCATGCATTTTTTCAAATGGTAATAAGTAAGTAGTTCCTTGTTTAAATTTCTCTTCTGCAACAGACATGGCTTTAATTCTAGCTAAGCCTAAATGTTTTTGTTATAATAGAATTATTATTATGTCAGATTCAATAAAGAACGTAGTCTCAGGTCTACCAGCTCTAGAACAAAATCCTCGAAATGGTACTTGTGCTCTTGGTGACGATTTGTGTCAGCTCGCCACTAGATTTGACCCTGTTGTAACAATGAATTCTTTAGCAGTTCAAACAGGTAAAAATTTAAATGATTTAACAGATGATGATGTGGATCAAAATACATCAGGTCTAGATCTAGCTCAAAGGAATAGTATTAAACAAAATCTAAAAAGTTTAAGAGAGTTATTCAAAGCTCCCACTACTGTTAAAGCTGCTCCGCTTACTTCTTCCTAGCCAAAACCCCACCATCTCTGCGTCCACATTTCGGACCTTCTAAAACTTCACAACCCGCATTTTTAAAATTGTCTTTTACAATTCTTGCGCAACTATAAGTGGAAATATAAGCTCCTGGATATGCCTTAGATACAGTCTCTGTGATAAATTCAGCAGTCCATAATTCTGGGCAAACCTTCGGACTAAATGGATCAAAAAACACTGCATGAAAAAAATTATCATCTAATGTTTTCAAAGTCTCTCTAGCATCGCCGATGAGAACTTTTATTGAACCACTACCTCTTATAAAATCATCAACTATAGATTTCAATTCATTTCCAAATTCAATTTCAGAAATTTTTTGTATTATTTCAGGATCATTTTCTAGAGCATAAATATTTAACTTTATTTCTGGATTAGCTTTGAGAGCTTCAGCAATTGCCACGAAGCTGTTATAACCAAGTCCAAAACAAATATCTAAAATATTTAATTCATTAGAAACCTTTGCAAGCTCAGAAATTTTACAGGCTTCTACATGTTTCTCCAAAGCCTCTCTATAAGCACCATGCTTAGAGTGATATGACTGCTGAAATTTTTCATTCCAAAAAGTTATAGAACCATCTTCAGTAATTTGTTTCTCATAAGTCATAATAGTAATTATGAACTCTAGTACACAAATTCATTTAAGTGATGGACTTTTTCTTGAAATTATTAATAAGCATAAAAAACTTATGTTTATTTTTGACTATGATGGAACGCTCACTCCTATTAATAAAGAGCCCAATGGAGCATTACTCACAGATGAAGAATTTGCAATCCTCAACAAACTAAATCAAACACCTAATACTATGGTTTCTATTGTTACTGGCAGGTCAATTGCTAACTTAAAAAAACTTCTTGCAGGTAAACTTGATCCAGAGATTTTGCTCTATGGCAGTCATGGAGGCGAAATTGGAGAAGAGCTTCAAGATGAAACTTATAGAAAGGAACTTGATTA
>CAYQSL010000271.1:0-2489 GCA_964420165.1 uncultured Gammaproteobacteria bacterium
ACTAGTCCAGTTGTACAAAAAGTTTCACATGCAACACGTGACTTTGGATCGGCAGTAAGAATCGCGTCCAAAACGGCATCAGAAATTTGGTCACAAATTTTATCTGGGTGACCTTCACTTACTGATTCAGATGTAAATAAATAGGATTTCAAAGACATATTTGAACGTAATTCTAACAAATAAATAATCAGAGCTTCACGTTCAAGTGAAAATGCAATATAAAATGAATAATTAAGAATATTATGCCCAAAATTTTGGCTTTTATAACATCCAGCTTTTAGACGATTTAGAACGCAAATACTAGTTTTTTGGATCGAGTTTTGAACTAGGCTAATTTGCTTATGTTAGAAGAGTAATGGCAAGCTCAAAAATAGAAGAATTACTTTCAGAAATCCTTGTAATTAAGGACCTGTACATTTGCGGCAGAATGAACCAGTCAATTTGCTACGCAGTGGTTGGTGCTGGACAGCAAAAGAACTTCTCTAAGAAGAACTGGGGCGTATATGAAGAGCTTAGCGAAAACTATATCAAAGATTCTATTTCAGAATTAGTTTTCAGAAGAGATGAATTAATTACAGAACTGCAAAAAGTTGGTCCGGTTACTGCTAATGTAGTTTTTGATACTTCATATGCTGATTTTGATGATGAGCTTATCAATGAAATGATGACCGATTTCTACGGCGGCAAGGATTCAATTGCTTTTGCGAGCTCTTATAATTATTTCTCAGAAGACTTTAACGCGATACTCAGTGAATTTGTGATTACTGAGTTGAATTAGGCAAATGCTGTCTATAAATTTTTCTGCTGTAGATTAGAATTTCTCAGAGATTGTTCAGGCTTCTTTTCTGTTTCTTTCGGCATCTTGCTAGGATTGCTTATATTGCCGCGTTCAGATTGCTGATTAGATTTCTCAGTTCTGCGAGGATGCCCACCATAGTATTTATACCAATTCGCATCTGTTCTCATAGGATCTTCTATTATACAATAATTTTAATTGTTTCTGTTAATTATAAATTCTGCTAGCTCGATTAAAGCCTGCTTGTAGATTGAATTTGGTAAAGACGTTAGAGCGGTGCTTGCAGAGTTGATAAACTCCTTAGCTCTTGCAAAGCTCTTCTCTATTGCATTTGCTTCTTGCATTAAGACGTAAATTTCTTGAGCGAGAATATTTTTTTCACTAAGATCTTCACAGCAAGAGAGTTTCTCAATCATTGAGCAAAGCTTTGTGTATTTATTCTTGTCAGTGTTTTGGAAATGCTCAAGTGTATAAAGTACCGGTATGGTAATTTGTCCGTCTCTAAGATCGGCGAAGGCAGGCTTGCCCAAAGTTTTTTCGTCAGCAGTAAAATCTAAAATATCATCAATGATCTGAAAAGCTAAACCAAGGTCTTTGCCATAGTTCGCCGTAGCTTCCACTAACTCAGGGTTTGAGCCCAGAATAATAGCCGGTGATTTAGTCGCTGCTTCAAAAAGCGAAGCAGTTTTTTTGTAGGTCTTTGAGTAATAGTAATCCCAATCAGTTTCGGTAGAGTATTTTTTCTCTACTTGCCTAATTTCCCCATCGCATAGATCTTCTAGCACTTTGGCGTAAATGCAAGTGATCTCGTTGATTCCCACTTTCCCCAGATTCACTGCAGCGCGAGCGAACATAAAGTCTCCGCTAATAACGGTGACGGCATTATCCCACTTGCTATTTGCAGTTTCTCTGCCGCGGCGTATCAAAGAATTGTCGATGATATCGTCGTGCACAAGGCTAGCAGTATGTATTAGCTCGCTGATTTCAGCGGCTAAGAATATCTTCTCTGTAATATCGGCAGAAACTTCCTTGCCAACAGTCAAAGCTCTAAAAACTAAAAAACTTAATGCTGGTCTAACACGTTTGCCACCTGCTTTAAAAATCTCTTGAATAATTGAACTGAGTGCTCTTGATGCTGGACTGATTTCATTAAGAATTCTATGATCCAATGCTTCCAAATCTGCATTTACTGGTGCAATTATTTCTTTAAGACTTTTGCTCGTGGTGCTGGGTATCAATATCAGCTTCAATCCTACTATAATTAAGCTGCTTATGACTAGTGATGAAGATTTTATGGGATATTTGCTAGAACTTCTAGAGCGCACAGCGCCTGCAATAGAGGTCCCTGTTGCCGCGATGGTGGTAAAGAATGGAAAGATTCTTTCCGAGGCTGTTAATCTGCGTGAAACTGATAATTCGATTCTGGCTCATGCAGAGATTTTGGCTTTAGAAAAAGCTGCTAAAGTTCAAGGTGATTGGAATCTTAGTAACTGTACTTTATATGTAACCTTAGAACCTTGCTCTATGTGTGCAGGTGCAATATTACAAAGCCACATAAAGAAAGTAGTGTTCTCGGCTTTTGATTTCAAGGCTGGAGCACTTGGTTCGCGTTTTGATCTTCGTACTAAGAACCTTGAAGTAGTAGGTGGCATCCTTGAAGATCGGTCTAAAGAGATTTTAGAGAAGTTTTTTG
>CAYQSL010000272.1:0-2484 GCA_964420165.1 uncultured Gammaproteobacteria bacterium
GCGTCTTTACAATTCACTTTTCCAGATAACAACAACCCAGGCCACGTGATTTCAGTGATGGACTTATTTTGAAAAGTGAATTGTAAAGACGCGGCCCCTACATGGAAAGGAAGTTAGCAAGTAGCTCTTTGCCATATTCTGAAAGTATAGACTCTGGGTGATACTGCACACCGACTAGGTTTGGATATTTAGTATGCGAAACTGCCATGACCAAACCATTATCAGTCCAAGCTTCTAGCTTCAAATCATCAGCAGCTTCTAATGCCTCGCGATCAATGACTAGAGAATGATAACGCGTAGAAGTATAAGGACTCGGGATTCCCTTAAAAAGTGGGCTTGAAGAACTGTGATGTATCTGGCTTGTTTTGCCATGCATAAGTTCAGGTGCATGTACTACCTTGGCTCCGTAGATCTCACCAATCGCTTGGCAGCCTAGACAGACACCAAGAATAGGAATCTCACCTTTCAACTCACGAATGATATCAAGACTGATACCAGCAGAACTTGGTTTACCTGGACCCGGAGAAATTAAAATATGCGTTGGTTTAATTTCATTGCGAATAGTAGTAATGCAAGTCTCTGTAGGAAGTGCATCATTACGTAAAACTTCTACTTCTGCACCAAGCTCAGCCAAGTACTGGACTAAGTTGTATACAAAACTATCGTAGTTATCGATTACTAGGACTTTAGACATTTTAAGCTAGACTTGGTTGCAAATCTTCATCTGATTCTAGCCTATCAGGAGGCAGAAGAATACCTTTCATTGCTAAGGTAAATCTTTCAGAAAGTGATTTTCTCTCAACTGGTTTAATAGGTTTTCTAGCAATACGAGATTTAAGTGGTTTGAATCTTTTCGTATAAATTCTTGGTGGCAAATCATGGAGGGTTAAGGTCAAAGGAATTTGCTCATCTCTTACTGGACCTTCATATGGCATATTCAACAACTGCCTACAAATTTGAAGATTTTGTGAAATAGGGGGACGGGTTTGAATCTCAGTTAAAACTCTTTGGCTCTCTAATGAATAACGAGAGCTTGATTTCAATAATTCAACTAATACTCTAGACTTTGCTAAACAAGTTTTATCAGAAATAAGTTTCTCAAATAGAAATCTCTTAACATCATCAAGATTTCTATTAGCAGCATCCGGTATTCCCAAGAAAGCAGCCATAATATGAGAAACTGAATTTACTTCTGCATGATCTAAATCTCTAGCTCTTCTTAAAAGTTCAGCAAAAGGTGAAATCTTATTAGCCTTCATAGAATCAATAAATTGTCCTTGAGTTTCAGAATCAGCCTTTTCAAAATTACTTATTACAAACTTAACAAAAGCTATTTGTAAATTTTCATCATCTTTAAGCAAGCTATACAATAAAGTACTGGCTTGAAGCTCATTACGACTGCTTTTCATTAATGAGCTAATTATGCCAAAAACTTCTTTAGGAATTCTCAGCGTTATTCGTTTTAAAGAATTTATATTACCCAATTGAAACTCAAAATTGTTTTCAAGAATCTTTTCAATCAAATGATTTGCCATAAAGAATCTATAGACATTAATCACAGGATTTTGCTCTCGAAAAATTTTCCAATAATCTGGTTTTAATCCCAGGGCGAGTTCCATATTATGAGCAACTACTCTTATGTCAGGATCTTGCTGAGGAGCTAAGGATCTTGACAAATTGCTCAAGATTTCTCTTGCCAAAGGTGCTGGAGTAACTGGCAGAAACTCTTGTAATTTTTGATCAGCTAAATTTCTATGGGAATTAACTAAAGTAGTGATTTCAGAGGCAACCCTATAAAGAAACTTTTCGAATTCTCCAACATTAATCCTCATTCAACAAAGGATATTATCATAAATGCATCAAGCTCAGTTAGGGGGTTTCAACTTAATTTAAGAACCTAAATTAGATTCGTGCAGGTTTGTTCAAATACAACCTGAAAAAACTTGCTTGGAAAGCTCCCAATACAAGACAACCTAAATTAGGATTGAGATATTTTTGAGTAGTTCAAGGCGCGAGACTTATGAGGGACCGGAGTTGACTTAGGAGTCAATGAGGATCCCGAGTAAGTCGAGTAACACAGAAATACTCAAAAAGAACCAAGACTAAGCGGCAGCTTTAGCGCGTTGACCTTTAATCTCTTCAGCTATATTCGGAGGAACTTCTTCGTAAGCAAAGAACTCCATTGTGAACGTTCCTTGACCTTTAGTTTTGTTACGAATATCAGTTGCATAACCAAACATGTTTGATAATGGAACGTACGTTGTAACGAAAGAAAGACCATTATTAGTTTCCATTTTCTCAACACGTCCACGTCTTGAAGAAATGTCTCCAATAACGTCTCCCATGAATGCTTCAGGAACTTCAATATCAACTTTCATTGTTGGCTCAAGAATAACTGGCTTCGCTTTATTAACACCTTCTTTAAGTGCCATTGAAGCAGCAATGTTAAACGCCATCTCAGAAGAGTCAACCTCATGGAATGAA
>CAYQSL010000273.1:0-2434 GCA_964420165.1 uncultured Gammaproteobacteria bacterium
TAAAAGATTTATTAGTTGCATCTAAGTCCACACCAAGACCAACTTGAACACCGTTAGGAGTTGTCTGTCCGTTGGCTAGAGTTGCGCCTGGAGCTTTGACTATTTGTGAAAACAGAGTAGTAAAATGTGCGGAAGATTTTTTGAAAGCCGTAGTATTGATGTTGGCCAAGTTATGTGAAATAACATCAATATTGGTTTGCTGGGCTTGCATTCCGGTTGCAGCTGTATATAAAGATCTATCCATACTAGTAATATTGGGAGTGGAGTCTCTTGGCTAACTAGGATATAGAGCTTAGAAGTGGCTTCCTGAATAGGCTTGATGGCGTATTTCCGCGGGTCAACGGGGTCGTACCTCCACTTTCCACCATAACCAAAATAATCAGCTGGAAAATCCCTGATTATTTCAATAACTTTTTGAGCTTTTTATAGAGGTTTTATCTAGGTTATGGTGGAAAGTGGAGGTACGACTGTATAATGGGATTTATGACTACAACGACAATTCCATGTGAAATAACTGATATCAAGCTTGCGGAGCTAGGCAGAAAAAGAATCGAATGGGCGGCTAAAGAAATGCCGGTACTTTTGAAGATTCGTGAGAGATTTGCTAAAGAAAAACCACTTGCTGGCTATAAAATTGCAACTTGCGCTCATGTAACTACCGAGACTGCTAATTTAGCGATCACTCTAAAAGCTGGCGGAATTGATTGTATTCTCATCGCATCTAATCCACTTTCTACTCAAGATGATGTGGCAGCGGCTTTAGTACAAGATCATGGAATTTCTGTTTTTGCCATGAAAGGCGAAAGCACTGATACTTATCTCAAACACGTAAATATTGCTTTAGATATGCACCCACATCTAATCATGGATGATGGTTCTGATGTAGTAGCAACTCTTATCCAAGAACGTCCTGAGCAACTAAAAGATATTATCGGCACAACCGAAGAAACTACTACAGGTATCGTTAGACTCAAAGCTATGGAAAGAGATGGAGTTTTGACTTTTCCTGCAATGGCTGTAAATGATTCTCTAACTAAACATCTTTTTGATAATCGCTATGGTACTGGTCAATCAACACTTGATGGTGTGATCCGTGCAACTAATGTTTTGATCGCCGGTAAGACAGTAGTAGTTGTTGGCTATGGCTGGTGCGGTAAAGGCACGGCTATGAGAGCAAAAGGCATGGGCGCTGATGTTGTATTCACTGAAGTAAATCCAATTAGAGCTCTTGAAGCTAAGCTAGATGGTTTTAGAGTTATGCCTATGAATGAGGCTTGTAAAGAAGGTGATCTATTTATTACTGTTACAGGTAATAGACATGTGATTGACAAAAATCATTTCGCGGTGATGAAAGACGGAGCAATTGTTTGTAATTCAGGTCACTTTGATTTGGAATTAAATTTAGTTGCTTTAAAAGAGATGTCTTCTGAAGTAAAAATGGTTAGACCTTTCTCTGAAGAGTATGTGAGAGATCCTCAGAAAACTAAAGTCAAAGGTTCAGTAATAGTTCTTGGTGAAGGAAGATTAATCAATCTTGCAGCAGCCGAAGGACATCCTTCTGCAGTAATGGATATGAGCTTTGCAAATCAAGCTTTAGCTGCGGAGTATCTAATTAAAAACAAAGGCAAACTCAAAAATGGTATACAAACTTTGCCTGCTGAGATTGATCAAGAAATTGCAACTATTAAACTTTCGGCAATGGGAATTAAGATCGATACTCTTACTCCAGAGATGATTGAATACACAAATTCTTGGACAGTAGGTACCTAGACTAGGTTTTGTAGATTTTAAATTTTTATAGCTGCGGCCAAATTCTTTATCATGGCCAAAATTTCTTATGGCCATAAATTTCTTAAAAAAAATTAAGAGACTAAACACGATTTTTTAATTTATAGTTATCCGTGTGTTGAAACGCTGGTGATGGTGGTGCTTAAAAGACCCTCACGCTAGATGGTAAGAAATTAAGATTTGAAATTTAGTTCGGATAACAATTTAAACAAATAAAAAAAGGTAGCTTTAAAATATGGCAACTGCTGGTGAATTATTAGATACGGATATTGAAGAAGAACTTGAAGTAAGTTCAGCTCCTCCTGTTGAGGAAGAAGAAAGTGCTGGCGAAGAAGAGACTACTCGTAGTTACTCTAAATCCGATGGTACTGAGGATTCTATAAAGCTTTATCTAAAAGAGATTGGACGAATTCCTTTATTAAATGCAGAACAAGAAATTGAACTTGCACGTAAAATCGAAGCAGGTGGTCCTGCAGGTGATGATGCTAAAAGAAAATTAGTACAAGCTAATTTACGTTTAGTAGTAAGTATCGCTAAGAAATATTTGAACAGAGGACTGTCATTTCTTGATCTTATTCAAGAAGGTAATCTTGGTTTAATTCGTGCTGCTGAAAAATTCGATCACGAAAAAGGTTACAAATTTTCT
>CAYQSL010000274.1:0-2407 GCA_964420165.1 uncultured Gammaproteobacteria bacterium
AACGCCAAGTCATATCATCGCTACACGTCCACTTCGTGATGGTGTAATTGCAGATTTTAGACATGCTGAAATGATGCTTCGTTATTTCTTGGAGAAAGCAAATGGCAAAGGCACTTTCAGACCTCTTTCTAAGCCTCGTATCGCTATCGGTATCCCCAGCGGCATTACTGAAGTTGAGCGTAGAGCTGTAAGAGAAGCTGCAGAAAATGCTGGAGCTGGTGAAGTATATCTTATTGAAGAGCCGATGGCAGCTGCGATTGGTGCTGGTCTTGCTGTTGCAGAACCAGTTGGTAGCATGATCGTTGATATCGGTGGTGGTACTACTGAAGTTGCAGTGACTTCACTTTCTGGAATCGTAATTTCTGAAAGTATCAGAATCGCTGGCGATGAGCTTAACGACTCAATCGTGTTCTACATGAAAAAAGTTTATAACCTTGCTATTGGTGAGACTACAGCAGAGACTGTAAAAATTAGATTAGGTTCTGCATTCAGACTTGATGATTCTTCTGATAAAGATCAAATCGAAGTTAGAGGTTTGAATCTTCTCAATGGCTTACCTAGAACGGTTTTGATTTCAAGACCTGAAGTTAGAGAAGCTATGACTGAACCTTTACAAGCAATTGTTGAATCAGTGAAACGTACTTTGGAAAGAGTACCTCCAGAACTAGCATCTGACATCTATGATCGTGGTATCGTACTTGCTGGTGGTGGAGCACTTCTTAAAGGTCTTGATGAAATGATTACTCACGAAACTGAAGTACCTGTGCATGTTGCCGATGATCCGCTTTCTTGTGTAGTTCTAGGAACAGGTAGAGTTCTTGTAGACAAATCTCTAAGAAGGGTACTAGAGATCGCAAGCGAACCTGCTATAGCTTAGTTCTGATAAATCAATTACACTAAAAGACAGAAATGGATTTTAAGACTATAAGAGCTGCAATAATCCCTATAATTGTGACTTTGTCAGTTCTCTGGGTTTTTAATCGTCCACTTAGTGCGCTTGGACTTTTTTTCTATAGATTCTCTGGTGCCTATCTCAATACCTCTGCTCAAGGTTTGATGGAAACTCAAAAGCAAGCTGCAGATTTATTAACTGTTCGTCAAAAAGCAAACAGATTAGAGAAAGCAAATCGTGAGTTAGTTCTATCTAATAATTTACTTCACTCACAAGTTGCTTTAATAGCCGATTTAAATAAAGCATTAGGCTTCAAAAATAATTCTACTTACCAAACAATCCCAGCTAAAATTATTGGACGTAGTCCTGATAGCTGGCATCGCCAAGCCATTATTAATAAAGGCTCCCATCATGGTATCCGTGTTGGGCAAGGTGTGATTACCGAAAAAGGTGTTGTTGGTCAAATCCAAAAAGTTGGCATGTATAGTTCAATTGTGCAGCTTGTTTATAATCCTGATTGGCGTATGGGAATTAAAATCGATCGCTTGTCCCAGTATGGAGTTCTCTGTGGAGACTTCCCAGCTCCGCCATATTTGCAATTTATTACTATCGACTCTAAGGTTAAAAAAGGTGACGAGATCGTTACTTCTGGTGTTTGTATCGATACTAATAACTGCCCTTATCCAGAAAACTTCCCGGTTGGTAAAGTTATTTCAGTTAAAAAGGATCCAGATGAAGTTGATTTAGTCGTAAAAGTCAAATTCTATGAGGATTTGAGCGGTGTTAAGGAAGTCTTTGTACTTAAATAATAATTTAGTAAGCTTTAAACTTGCTACTATATAATCCTTGGAAAAAACCGAATGTACGTAAAGAAACTTAAAGCAACTGAGGCTATTGATGCTCAAACCCAAGCAAAACTTGATGCTGAGCTGAAAAAATTAGTTTTTCAAGTAGCGAATCTTGCTGAAGAAAAAAAAGCCATTGATACAGATGTTTTAGATCTTACTAAAATTGATGGTATCTCCGAATATATGATTATTTGTGCTGGTAACAGCCCAGCTCAACTGAAAGCTATAGCAAGGCATATCGAAGAAAGTCTTTCTAAGACTGGCATTGAACCTAGTCACGCTGAAGGTAAGTACGGTGATAAATGGTTTCTACTCGATTATTTAGATTTTATTGTTCATATTATTGATGAAGATGCACGAAATTTTTACAACTTAGAAGAGTTATGGTCTGGAGCAATTTTTATTCCTGCAAATGAATGGAATGAATCTCTTTAAAACTTGTTATAGAATATGAATATGATCAAAGAAAATGTCTCAAATGAGATCTACCAAAGGCCTGAAGCTCATTTGTCAAAGCGTGAATTGGATGTATTGATTTTAATCAAAGATGGTTTGAGTAACCCTCAGATTGCTGCTCACCTAAAGCTAAGCATCAAAACCATTGAAAACCATGTCAGAAGCATACTTCAGAAACTTTGTGCAAAGAATAGAACCGACGCAGTTGTCA
>CAYQSL010000275.1:0-2392 GCA_964420165.1 uncultured Gammaproteobacteria bacterium
AAGGTAAATTTATATCAAAAATGCTTTTACATAGACGATCAAAATGCTCATCAATGTCATAGATATACGCCATATCTTGGTCACAAGTGATTTTAATAGTTTCTAGTAATTGTTTGATTTGCATTTTAGATGTTTTGCTTAAATATTTTCAAAAACCTCTCGGATTTTTACAGTTTTTAAGTAAGTTTCTTCGAGTTCTTTCTCGGCATTAGAACTTGCAGTTATACCGGAACCAGCATGAAAAGAAACTTCTCCTGTTTCTTTATCAATAACAATAGTTCTGATTAGTATATTAAATTCACCGCCATCTTGGAAGCGGAAGTAGCCCATAGTGCCAGTGTAAGGTCCTCTGGCAGAGCTTTCAAGCTCTTTGATAATTTCTAAGGCTCTAATTTTTGGTGCACCACTAATAGAACCACCTGGAAAGCTTGCTTTGAAAATTTTATCTAAGGAAATAAATGAATTTGTATAAGCTTTGCTTTCATCTAAAATTCCTGAGACTTCAGAAATTAAATGATAAAGATTGGCAAACTTGTGAGTTTCAAGTAATTTATCTACTTTTACTGAATTGGTTTTACAGAGCATGCTTAGATCATTGCGTATTAGATCTACGATCATCACATGTTCAGCTTTTTCTTTATCGCATAATAAAAGCTCTTCGCCAGAATTTAATTCAGCTGTTCCTTTAATAGGCGAGCTAGTAATCTTAAAATCATTTTCAATAGTTCTCTCTATTTTGAGAAAGGATTCTGGTGAACTTGAAAGCAAGAAATACTTAGAAGTTTCCATGAAACCTGCATAGGGAGAAGGATTTAAATACCTTATTTTTTCGTAAAGACCTAAGGCAAAATCTTTATCTGGTGACTCAATATTTGTCGTAGCTAAAAATTTGTGACATAAATTTACTTGATAAATATCACCCTCTTTTATATATTCTTGAGCTTTGATTACAGCGTCTATATAAGCCTTAGAGTCTGGATTAATTATCTCGAAATTATCCTCTAAGCCATGATCATAACTATGTTCAATGTTATGCAGATCATTTGTTAAGCAACCTTCTTTGACTATATTTTCATAAAGAGTAAATTCTAATTTCCCGTCAAAGCCTATATAACCAGCTAAGCCAGCGTCTTTCATTTCAAGGATCTTAGGATTTTTAATAAGATACTTATCGATCTCAGCTAAAGAATCAAATTTTTTGATGGGATTATGCCCATAGATAAAATTCTTTTGCTGATACTCAAGATCTAAAGTCTCAAAAAAGAAATTACTGTCTTTGACGATAGATTCTAATGGCAATTTTGCCAGAGAATTTTTCTGCATTAATAATGGTTTTGTGGAGTTCAAGTTTAATAGCCTCGATTAGTTTAAAGCTGTTGAATAATTCTAGAACTATTTCCTCAGCTAGGTTCTCAACCAATAGATATTCTTTCTTTTGTGCAATCTCTCTGACTTTAACTGAAACCTTGGTGTAATCAACAGTATCCTCGATTGCGTTGCTTTTAGCAGCTTTACTTAAATCAGTTTCAAGTTCTAAGTTAATTACTAAGTTCTGACCAAGTTCTCTTTCAAAATCGTAGAGACCTATTTTAGAAAAAGCATTGATTTCGTTGATAACAATTGAATCTTTCACTAGCTTAGTTTATAAGTTCAGATTTAAGTCTCTTAAGTCTTCTTGAAAGCTCTACAGATAGCATTTGTGATTTGCCTAGATCTTCTTGTGAAGCTTTATACCTGTTTTCGTAGTCTTTGGCATTGTATTCAAGATCTTTGATTTTTTCTTCAAGTTCAGAGTTATCAAATTGCCTAGCACTAGTTTCTACTGTATTTGTTGTTTGCGTAGTTTCTTGTTTAACAAATTGTTCTTGCGCTTTAGCAAGTTCATCTTTGTAATATTTAACGCTAAGATTTAGATCTTTAATTGCCTTATCATGCTCAGCACATACTTCTTCAAGCTTTTTAAGAGCAGTAGCTTTCTCATTAAGGTTGTTTTGTAATTTGCCAACTATTGAAGATCCATCCTTGCCCAGGTTCTTAACTTGGTTGAGAGCCTTACTAATAGCTGATTGTGCTTGTTTGAGATTGTCTTTTTTATCATTAGAAAAAACTCTGGCAAAAAAACTTTTACGAGAATTAATTTCTCTCAAAACTTCTTTCTGAGCTGTTTCTAATAGCTCGCTTATCTCTTTAATCAAATTATCTTGTTGGTTATTAGACATGTTCTAACTCCTTTGGGCTTTCACCGCTAATGTCATTGTCATCATTATTATTGCTAACAGCTGGTATTGCTATAGTTGCTTCTTCTTTCTTCTCAACCTCGCTAGGTTCAGTAGTAGAATCCTCTACTTGAGTTTCTACTTGCTTAAGCTTTACACCCATACGTTTTTTAGAA
>CAYQSL010000276.1:0-2385 GCA_964420165.1 uncultured Gammaproteobacteria bacterium
GGGTCGAATTTTTCAGCAGCTCTGATCAAACCAAGATTACCTTCTTGAATTAAATCAAGGAAAGGTAGACCTCTATTGATATATTTTTTAGCGATAGAAACAACTAGTCTTAAGTTGTGTCTAACGAGTTTACGTTTAGCAGTGATGTCGCCTTCTTTTATTTTTCTTGCAAGTTCAATTTCTTGTTTTGCGTTCAATAGCGGCACTCTGCCTATTTCTCTAAGGTACATTTTTACAGAGTCGTCAGATAGAGGTGAGACTGAGCCTAAGCCGTCTTCTTCGTCATTACCACTTTCTGAACCATTCAATCTGCTTGCAGCAGAAGAAATGATCTCTGATTCAATATCTGTATTCTCTACAGTGATTGCATCAAAACTATCTTCAATGAGCGATTCCTCGTCATCGTAAGTTAAGATTTCATCATCAGCGAATTCTTTTGTCATTCCGGATTTTTTTCTTGCCATTAACCTTCTCCTTAATAAAAAGCTTACGGGCTAGATTGCTTGATAACTGATTTACGATTACTTAAATCAGATACTGAGTTTTCTAGGGTACTTACTAATGTAATTTTGACTTCTAATTCACGTCTTTAGGGGGTTCTAGCTATTCAATAGCAAATGTTGACGTTTTAGTTGTCTTATGGTAGATGATTATTCTATCTCTATAGTTCCATATTTAGGTTAAGGAAATGCCCTTTTAATATATTTTTAAGGCTATTTCTCGATAAAATCATCCTTTGTAAGGGGATATTTTCTTAACCTACTTTAGGAATTTTTAATGATTGAATGACTTCACACCATAAACTAAATTCTTTTTCCAAAAACTCAGCGAAGAAGAATAATAGCAAGCTTTAAAGAATTAGTCAATACTAATAGTGCGAAATTAACTAATTGGTGTGAAACTCTCTTCTAGCTTAAGGTACAAGTGAACCTCGAAAATCACAATTAGAGAGTTAATCAAAAAAGATACAAACAAAGTTATCAGACCAAAAGCTAAAGCATCTGAATTAATAATGAGACCACTAATTAACAACGCAGACGTTAAGACAATCGTCGTGATAACTAAAAGTCCTATCATCAGAAAGTTTATAAAAAATACTTTCCACCATCTACCTTGAACTAGTTGTTTACTATATTCTCTGGCTTCAACAGTATTTAGACTGGGTTTGAAAACAATAGATATACCTGTGAATTGTCTGGAAACTCCATAATTAATTCCTGGAACTATAAGCAAAAGCAGTCTAATAAAGGTAAAGAACCAAACTTTTATAGAAGCCCAAGTCACAATAAAGAATTGCTTGAAGAGTAACTTCATAGCTCTTTCAAAACTAGCAGATTGTCCTGACCTTTCATCCATTAGGACTGAAGACACAAGAATTGAAATAGCAATATTACCAAACCAGTTAGAAAAAAATTTCATGTTAGTACCAAAGACCATTGAAAAAACTGCAAGAATAGCTAGAACTAATAAATAGCAAAGTATGAGAGTTGAAATATTTCTAGTAAGAAAATTAATTGATTCTCCTAAGATTTCTACAAAGGATATATTGCTCTTTTCTGTTTCCATGAGTGCTTAAATTATACTGGCATCATATTCATCGAATCGAGTTAAATCGACTGGAGCTTATTTTGATACAATATAATACAATGCTGAATAAGCTATTTTATTGCGGAAAATATGAAACAAGTCCTCCAGCTATGCCACAAACTTGGGCTCGGTTTAAAGCGAAGCTAGGAAGCATAACTACTCCTAACCTTCAACAAGCCACAATGGCAAGCTCTGAAGCTTTGAAAATTCTTTTTCAAGAAGGACTTCACGGAGAAGACCATATAGGTCCAGTTACCTATACCCCAAGAGTCCCAATTACCGATCATAAAGCCTTAACGGCAGCTAGTGAAATTCTCAGCTTAGTTTCCAGGGCTGCAAAATTTTCAAACGAAACACAAATTAAAGAATACTTCCAAAAAACAATCTCTAAGGACTCTTTAAGAAAGCAACAATTTGGAGAAGGTACTTTAGAGATTGCAAATGAAACTTATAATATTGATTACAATTTTTTTGGGGATGAAAATGGTAATCTTTCAGTAGATTTCAGCCAACCCAATACAGATTCTGACCTAAGCTTAAGACTATGGTTCAAAATTCGCTATGAAGGAGATAGGTTTGTTTTAGAACCAGGTGAAATAAGCTTTGTAAATAAACAAGAAGCAAATAAACCAGCTCAACTTTATTCTCTACAGTCTAATGTACCTACGTCTTTAAAAGAAGCTAATTCAGAAGAAAGAACTTTGCCAAATCAAGATGATGAACAAAACGATTGGAACTTTCAAGTCATTGAAGATGATCCAAGATTATACACAGATTAATTGCTTTAAAATGGTACCG
>CAYQSL010000277.1:0-2305 GCA_964420165.1 uncultured Gammaproteobacteria bacterium
TTTGGAATCTTCGGATTTACAAAAAGGGCACTCCACTAAGAGCACTGACGTAATTTATGAGACACGGTTCCTGTAAGACCATTCTTCTTCTTTCTGTTCTACCATCGTATCAACCTGTTTCTTAAGATCAAATATCTCTCTTTGGTATTTAAGAGCAATTTCTTTCTCTTTTTTCTTGAGTAAAGCTGGGATATCAATAGCACTTCTCTTCGGTAAATCTGCATCTTGACTAGAGTAGTAATCAAGCTCTGCTCTTAACTTTTCGATTTCATCTTTGTATTGAGTAAGAGTGAAATCTGCTTCTTGCAAACCTATATCTAGCTCATGTGTTTTTAATTTAAGTTGATTAAGTTCTTGATCTCTAAATTCAATTTCATTTAATAGAGCTTCTTTCTCAGTTTGTAATAAAGCAACATGCTCTTGGCTATAAGCATTCTTCTCTAGCTCAACTTGCACTTCACTAATAAAAGTTTCAAGCTCTTGAATACGTCCTTGATAATGAACTTCTCTTTCTCCAAGCTCACCAATTAATCCATTATAGTAATTGACCAGCTCTTTGAGATGATGTTGAGGAGATAGTTCTTTGAAACTATTCAATGCTGGAACTAGATCCGAGAATCTTTCAGCACAAAGGCTGAGATATTTAATGTCAGCATAGTTGTATCCTGCTTGAATTAACTCATGCATTTTGACAATTAGCTTGGCAGTATTAATGTCATAGCTATCACCATCAGGCATTGGCAGCTCGAGAAAGCCTTCATACTCTCTCAAGACATAGTCATTAATTTCTAATTCTTTACAAATCTCTCTTCTAGTGACGCATTCAATCATTATTCTGTAACCTCTTCAAGAACCTCTGTAGTTTGAACAGTAGTAGTTGTTGTAACTGGTTTGCTTACAACAGGCTTTACTGTAGTTGTCGGCTTGCTATCAACTTTAGCTTGCACTTTTGTTTGTGGTGGAATTTGAGATGGAGCAGGAGTTGGAGCTATAGGAGCAGTTATAGTTTCTAACTCCTCTTGCTGTTCTCTTCTCAATCTATCTCTAAATCTTTGCTTGTTAATGCTATCAACCATTTTGTCGGTAGCTTTACCCAGCTTTTTAAAATCATTTACAGTACCTTTAACCAAAGTATCTATAACTAGACCTTTGTTTTTTAATCTGTTTACTTCTGTTTCCATGTAAGCCAATCTATCTTCAAAATTTTTCTTCGCCTCAGAGTTAATCCCTGACTGGCTTGCATTGCCATAGCCGATCTTAGCGTACTCGTCTCCAAGAGCAACAACTAACTCATTTAATTCATCAACAATCTCATCTTGTGATTTTAGTTGATCATTCAAACTAGTTGTCTTACCTTCAAGTGTTTTTAATTCATTTTGGAATACTTCCATAACTGAAACTGTACCTTCAAGATCTTTTTTATTCTGATCAATTTCAGCATTGTAGTGCTCTGCCATTTTTGACATAGCTTTAGCAAATTCATATCTAGTTAAAGGTCTATTGCCAGCAAATCTACCACTAGGGTCACCTGCCATAAAGCCTTGATCCACTACTGTCTGTACAGACTCATAAGCCCAATGTGTTTTTGGTACATCTTTAAGTTTTGTAGCAGCGCTTGCAGGTAAGGTAAGAAAAAGACCCGCTATAGGAATAAGAAATAATGTTTTTGATGCTTTGTTCATAAGTTGGCTCGTAATTACCCTTATAGTCTAAACCAGTTTTTGGATTAGGACTAGGGGGATCTGGTATTATGGCAAAAGGCGATGGAAAGCCCTTTTTATGCGTATAGGTCACGGTTACGATGTCCATAAATTAGTAAGTAGAGATAAATATTTGGAGACTTATCCAAATAGGAAGAATCCTGAGTTGATTCTGGGAGGAATTATAATTCCTCACGATAAGGTTTTACTTGGACATTCCGATGCAGATGTGGTTTTACATGCATTAATGGATGCCTTATTAGGAGCCGCAGCGCTGGAAGATATTGGACATCATTTTTCTGATAAAGACGAGAGATTCGCTCAAATCTCAAGTATCGAATTACTTAAACATGTAAGAGAGCTTTTACTTGCTAAGAAATATTCCATTTCAAATATTGACATTACCGTAATTGCCGAGAAACCAAAAATTAGACCTTATATTCCTGCAATGAAAGAAGCAATTACTAAGGTATTGGAAATTGAGAATGATCAGTTGAATATCAAAGCTACTACTACTGAAGGCTTAGGGTTTATTGGTAGGGAAGAGGGAATTGCGGCAGAGGCTGTTGCGTCATTGCGAGCGTAGCGAAGCAATCCACACCACC
>CAYQSL010000278.1:0-2288 GCA_964420165.1 uncultured Gammaproteobacteria bacterium
ACATTCGCACTTTAATTAGCAAAGAAAAGAACTGGAATGTATTAGATGAATCATGTTTGAGTTTATTTTCATTTGCAAAACTTTCACTCTATAAAGATTTAGAAGATAATGAAACGAAAATCTTGGCTCATCCTGTGATTCAACAAATTTCAGGACAGATCTTAGCTTCAGAAGATTTAGGACAAAATTTAAATCAAGAATTTTTATTTAAAGCTTCTGAGATTGATAATAAAGTTGATCCAGATAAATTGAAGATTATTCTTGATGCTGATAGCAGCCAGGAAGAAGCTGTACTTGCTGCGAAAGCAGGTTTGAGTTTTGTTATTCAAGGTCCTCCAGGAACTGGTAAATCGCAAACTATCGCAAATATAATTGCTGACGCACTTTCAGAGAATAAAAAGATTCTTTTTGTTAGTGAAAAGAAATCTGCTCTTGAAGTAGTTGTTAATAGATTGAAAAATAGCAATTTGGATAAGTTCTGTTTGGAATTGCATAATCCAAGTCAGAAAAAATCTGACATTATCAATAATTTAAAAACATCTCTTGAGGATATTAAATCTCTTGCCGTTGAATCTTCTCGTGAAGAATATATTGAGTCTATATTTAAACTTAAAGCTCAAATACAGCAAGCTATTAATGAATTACATAGATTGAGACAGCCAATTAATAGAACTCTATATGAGCTCTACGGTGACTTGGCTAACTTGCAAATGGGCTTGAACCCTGAGCATGCTGAGATTGACTTTAGTATTCCAGCTATAGAGAAGTTCGATATAAAAAGAATCTCTGAATTGGATTTCTTTTTCAATAAACTAGCTACAAAGTCGATGATTATTGAGAACTATGATAGTTTTGTTTGGAAGAACGCCAATGTAAATAATCTTAGTTTTGAATTAGAGAATTCAATCAAGTCTAATCTTATTGAGTTTAAAAATGTCCTTTCACGCCTTGAGACTTATGCAAATCCAATTTCTGAGAAATACTTTGGTAGAAATATCAAGAACCTCAAAGAATTTAAATGGCTTGCTGAATCATGTAAGCTTGCAATCAGCTCACCTTTCCCACGTAGAGAGTGGTTTGATGTAAATAAACTAGCGCAAATTCAAACTATGACTTTAGAGGCGAAGTTTGAGCATGAAGAATATCAAGTTGACAAAAGTAAGTTGCTAAAACACTATAGTGAGAAATTCTTAGATCTAGACCATGGCGATTTAGTAAGTAAATTCACGACTACCTTCTCAGGTATGTTTAGGTTCTTAAACCTAGACTACTGGCAGACTATAGGGCAAATTAAAAAACTTTCTTTGTTTAACGAAGCTAGAAACTTACAAAGTTTAGTTGAAGATTTAAAACAAGCTGCACTTATTGACCAAAAATCACATGAGCTGGCTAAAACTGGTACTGAACTTTCTTTAGAACTTGGTGATTTCTATAAAGAGTTTGATACTGATTGGCAAGAAACTATTACTGCAATTACTTGGGTGCAAAAAGTCATGCATAAATTTGATAGCTCTGATCTGCCATCAAATTTATTAGAAGTGATATCTAGCGATTCATCTAAAGATGAATTCCAAGATTTCCAATCTGAAGTTAAAGATCTATTGCAAGCAAGTGAACTTGTAAGCTATCACCTGAAGTTTTATAAAGGAATTTTTCCTAATCCAAATGTTGATATGGATAATTTAAGCTTCGAGGACTTATCACATCACCTTGAGAATTTAATTCTAAATATAGTGCAAATCGAGGACTGGATTGAGTTTAAGCAGATTGAAAATGAAGCTAATGAACAAGGTATTAAGCAATTCTTAGATGTTCTTTTGCATGAAAGAGTTAAGAATCTTAATGCTGATAACCTGAAAAATATTTTCCATAGAAAGCTCTACCAACTCTGGGTGGACAAAATAGAAATTGAAAATCCAGAGATGCGTAAGTTTAGTGGTGCAAACCAAGAACTATTAATCAATAAATTTATTGATTTAGATGAGAAATATCTACAAAGAAACAAAAGATTTGTATCTAAGAAACTTTCTACCGAATGGATTAACTATGCTTCGGAGCCTGTTAATAAAGATCAGGTGCAAATACTGAATCAAGAAGTAAATAAAAAGAAAAAACATAAGCCAATTAGAATTTTGGTTCAAGAAATTCCTGAATTACTTCAGACTCTTAAGCCATGTTGGATGATGAGCCCACTTTCTGTAAGCCAGCTTATAGACTCAAGTTCAGCTGCTTCACAGTCAGTTAATTTTGACTTAGTAATCTTTGATGAGGCTTCACAAATTCGTACT
>CAYQSL010000279.1:0-2248 GCA_964420165.1 uncultured Gammaproteobacteria bacterium
ACAAAGCTTTTAGAGAATACGAAGCAATGAAGAATAAATACGAGTATCTTCAAAACTTCTCTGTAGATACTGAAGAAGACATTGCACGTAACCTTGCAGTCTTCGGTGGTTTTATGGAAGGTGTAAGTTTATTTGCAAGCTTCGCGATTTTAATGAATTTCCCACGTCGTGGATTACTGAAGAATGTAGGTCAGATTATCACTTGGTCTATCAGAGATGAATCTCTACATTCAGAAGGTGTCTCTGCTCTATTTAGAGAGTACATTAAAGAGAGACCACATCTTTGGACTAAAGAGTTTAGACAAACTCTTTACAAGGCTTGTGACGAGATGGTCTTACTTGAAGATAACTTTATCGATACTTGTTTCGCTCTTGGTCCTGTTGAAGGCTTAACTCCAGAAGATGTGAAGAAGTATATTAGATTTATTGCTAACAAGAGATTACAAGATCTCAATCTTGATCCTCTCTATGACATAAAAGAGAATCCTCTTTCATGGTTGAACTTGATGGTCAACGGTAAAGAGCATGCTAACTTCTTTGAAACTAGAGCTACTGAATACGCAAAAGGCATCATCATTGATGACTGGTAAACAGAAGTAAAGAATAAAGATCTATAAATTTTTTAAATAAAAATTCTGCGCTACAAAATCCTCACCTGAAAATCCTCAATCTTGCGTTGAGGATTTTCTCTTTGGGGTCGTATCTCGACATTCGACATTTGAAAAATTTTTAAATAGATAATTTTTACGAGAGCTTTGTCGAATGTCGAGATACGACCCTGATTGCCGACCCTGATTGCGGGTAGTTTTCCTCCAGCGATATAAGAATAAAAAAATTCTTCGATTGATCCTATAACAAATTTTATTGATCTCAAGCAAGATCTCTAAAAGCATATAAACCTCCCAGTTAATTGCCGGTCCCAATACTTATAGAATAAGTATCACTATTAAGGAATAAAAAGTTTAATTTGAATTTTTTTTGACAAAAATCTTATAATGAAAATATTCATGCAAAAGCTTTTACAAGGTCTCATTAGATTATTTTCTTCATTCCAAAGCATATCTTTACTCTTGTTACGTTTGGTTTTAGCGTATGGCTTCTATGGGCCTGCTATTAATAAGCTCGGTAACTTCGATTCGATCGTTATGTGGTTTGATGACTTGCATTTCCCATATCCATGGGGGCAAGCTTTTTTAGCTGCTCTTACCGAAAGCTTAGGAGTGATTGCTCTTGCATTAGGTTTATCAACCCGTTTCTTCGCTTTTGCGCTAATGATAGTGATGTTAGTTGCAATCTTCTTAGTTCATGGCTTACATACCTTCGAAGCTGCTAAGAATGGCTTTGAGATTCCACTTTATTACTTCTTGATGCTTTCGGTCTTAATGACCTTCGGTCCAGGCAAATACAGTATGGATGAGACTTTCCTTAAGAAGTACTTTGGTTCTTTTTATGGTGGTGGAAAGCCAGATGTTAAGGGTGGGAAGTAGAATGATCGATTTATCTCATCTTATTGAAAATAACAAAGAGAAAATACTTGATATCGCAAATAAGCGCGGAGCTTATAATATTCGACTTTTTGGTTCAGTAGCTCGAGGCGATTTTAATGCTAAGAGTGATATTGATTTTCTTGTAGACTTTAAGCCGGGAGTGGGTTTGCTTGACTGGTGTGGTCTACGATTGGATTTACAAGATCTTCTTGGTTGTAATGTTGATGTGGCTACCGAGAAAACTCTTAAATCAAGATTGAAAGATAGGGTTATCAGAGAAGCGAAGCCGTTATGAGAGATGACACTGCAAGGCTAGAAGATATTCTTGATTCCATAGCTCTTATTGAAAAATCCTTATTGAAAAGAAAAATCTATGAACTGACTGAACTTGAATTTCAGGGTGTATTGAGATGTCTTGAGATTATTGGTGAAGCCTGTAGAGCCGTATCTGAAGAATTAAAAGCACAATATATAGAGATACCTTGGAGAGAGATTGCGGATATGCGTAATGTAATTATTCATCAGTATTTTGAGGTTGATGCAGAGAAAATAGACGTAGTTCTAGAGAAAAATTTACCTGAACTCAAAACAAAAATTCTAGGAATTTTAGGTAAGTAGATTAATAGAGTTCTCTATAACTCAAAACAATCTTTAAGCGATTTCATACAAGATTCTTTATCTTTCTTGGATAAGACTCCAATTTTTCTTTTAATCAAACGATTATCCAAGAGGATCAAACATATCACCCCCTATAGTACAGC
>CAYQSL010000280.1:0-2233 GCA_964420165.1 uncultured Gammaproteobacteria bacterium
AGGTCACGAATATGACCGATACTTGATTTGATTAGAAAGTCTTTGCCTAGTATCTTCGTAAGGGTTTTAGACTTTGCAGGAGACTCCACAATGACTAGATATTTGAAATCGGTTTCTTTTTTGTCAGTTTTAGTTTTTTCAGTAGTCGCCATTATATGTTTGGGAGATTAATATTCTTCCTTCCGCATTTTACTCTATGGGGGCTTAATGTTGGATTAAGCCTTATATATCAAGCTATTTTTATAAATTCCCTGAAAACTTTACGCGGGTTCCCCCGGTAAATATAAATAGAGCTATACAAATTGGGTCTATCCAAGGTAATATTAATACATATTAGCTTCAGGCAGATGAATTAAGACTTTTAACATACTGGCCAGCATGGCCTTATGTCAAGAAAAAATCCAATGAAGGAGTCAGCATAACTAGCACATCTACAACTCAACAACAAACAGGATTTGCAACTACGAAGAATCGTATAGCAGGGCATTTGAATCAATCACGCCTGCCAAATGAATCTTCACTAGTTAAAAGAGGAAAAGGCTTTATGGGTGTTGACGAGCCTGCTTTGCATGAAATGCATTCACCAGTTTCTTTACCTGCGATGAAGCCTGAGCTAGCACCGGATCTAATGAGAAAAGATTTTACAGAATTAGTTCAAGGTAGTAATCTTGCTAATCACTTAACGAAAGGTACAGCAGTAGCTGGTGGTTTTGTTAAACAAGCTAAAGAAGCATCTGGGGATATATTTCAACATCTTGGCAGCTTAGGTAAAAATCTTGCACAACAAGCTACAACTAATAAAACTGCAACTACTGGTATTGCTGCACTGGGAGCACTCTATGCAGGTATTCTATCTATTAGAAATTTACTTAATGGTGTTGAAAAATTCACCAATCCAAAAGCAGATGAAAGAATTTCTTGGGTCGTTTATACTTTGCAAGCCTTACTCCAAGGTGGTCTTGCCTTAGGGCTTGCAGCTCCATTCCTTGGAATGAAGAGTTTATTTAATCAAGTTATTAATGGTCAAAACATTGTGCAAATGAGGTTGATAGTAGGTGCTGTGCTTGCACCAATGCTTCTTGGTATAGCAATGAAGATCACTCAAGGTGTTTCTATTTTAAATAAATTGCCATTTATTGGACATCCAATAGAGCAAATTTTCCAAACAGTTTCCAAAGCGACTAGAGAAATTACAATTAGTCCAGAAGCAAATTCAGTTAATCAGTTAGGAGCTCAGGGAGCGCAAGCTGGTATGCCTAGCTACGGTATGGGTGCGTAATTATAGTGTGTGCCGTCATCCTCAACCCGAAGGGTTGGGAATCCAGTCGGTGTGCTCATGGGGATTGCTTCGCTTCGCTCGCAATGACATGGATCCCCGAATCACTACGTGATCCGAGAATGACGAAATTTTACTAAACTAATAACTCATCAACAAGCTGATTAATAATCTGTGGAGAAGCCTTACCTTCAGTGCGTTTCATGACTTGCCCAACAAAGAAACCTTTCACTTTTGGATTACCAGCTTTGAATTGTTCAAGTTGTTTTGGATTTTCATTAATCACTGCTTGAACGATTTCTTTAATCGCAGAAGTATCTGTGATTTGTGCAAGTCCTTTATCTTCTATAAGTTTTTTAACAGAGATGCCACTGACTAATAATTCTCCGATGATATCGTTCTTAGCAATATTGTCAGAAATAACTCCTTCTTCGATGAGTTTAATCATTTCGGCAAGTAATTCAGGACTTAATTTAGTTTGCTCAAGAGTAAGCTTGTTTTCATTGAGGTAAGCTGTAACTGAGCCATTAAGCCAGTTTGCAGCTTTACTAGCATTTGCTCCACTAGCAACTACTTTCTCAAAGAATATCGTGCTCTCATAATCCTCGGTAAGAATCAAAGCAGCCTCGTGATTTAAACCAAACTCTTGAGTATAACGAGCTTGTTTTTGTTGAGGAAGTTCTGGAAGTCCAGCTCTAGAACTATCTACTTGCTCTTGTGGAACGATTAGAGGAAGTAAATCTGGTTCAGGGAAGTATCTGTAGTCTTGAGCATCTTCTTTCGATCTCATAGAGTGGGTTTTGCCTGATGCTTCTTCGAAGAGTCTAGTTTCTTGAACTACCTTACCACCTTTGTCAAGAATCTCTTCTTGACGTTTGTATTCATATTCAATTGCTCTTGCAATAGATCTAAAACTGTTTACATTTTTGATTTCTGCTCTTGTGCCATAACCTTCAC
>CAYQSL010000281.1:0-2223 GCA_964420165.1 uncultured Gammaproteobacteria bacterium
TTTTTTTAGTCATAAATTTTATAGACGAACTATTCAGCAGCTTGTTCTGCACTCGCAGAAGTTTGTGCTTCAGCAGCTTTTTTGTTAGCCGCGTTTGCTGCTTTAGTATCAGCTTTAGCCGCAGCAGCTTCTTGAAGATCTTTAGCGATTCTAGTTGAATCTTCTTTAAGTCTAGTAGCTTTTGTACCAACAAGTTTACGCATGTAGAACAATTTAGATCTTCTAGTTTTGCCTTTACGCATTACTTTTACTTCAGTTACTTTTGGTGAATGTAATAAGAAAGTTCTTTCAATAGCAACACCTTGGAATATTCTTCTAACGATGAAACTACGGTTTACGCTACCGCCTCTAAGTGCAATAACCATGCCTTCAAAAGCTTGAGTACGTTCTTTCTTACCTTCACGGATTAAAACTTTAACTTTAACAATGTCACCAACTTGGAACTGAGGAAGTTCTGTTTTAAGTTGGCTAGCTTCTACTGATCTAATAATTTCTTGTGACATGTTTACCTTTTAAGTGTGTCTGAAAATGGCTAAGAACCATAAGACAAAGGCTAATCCTAGCAAAATTTATAGTCTTAACCTTAGGCTTAAAATAAAAATATTGTTTAATATAGTAGTGAAATAGCTTTGTTAAAATATTATAAACAGCCTTGGGCTTCCGAATGAAAAGGCTTTCTAGATAATAATACTGGCTAGCTCAGGACTAAGTTATTCCTGAGGCTCAACTAATTTCAAGAACAACTCTTCCAATTGGTCTAGATCAACATTCGATGGTGCAGAAGTTAGTGGGCACACTGCTTGTTGGTTTTTAGGGAATGCTATTACGTCTCTAATACTTTCAGTGCCTGAAAGTAGCATGACGAAACGATCTAAACCAAGTGCAATACCACCATGTGGAGGCGCGCCTAATTCTAATGCCTCTAATAAGAATCCAAAACGCTCTTGAGCGGTTTCATCATCAATACCTAAAGCTTTGAAAATTCTACTTTGGATCTTAGTGTCATGAACACGAAGAGAGCCGCCACCAAGCTCAATGCCGTTAAAGACTACATCGTAAGCATAAGTTTTTACAGACGCTGGATCAGTTTCTAATTTATCTAAATCTTCTGCTCTTGGCATAGTAAATGGATGGTGATTAGCTTTGTAACGTTTTGATTTCTCGTCATATTCAAACATCGGGAAATCCACTACCCATATAAGTTTGATGTTTTTGTGATCGAGCATATCTTCTTTTTTGGCGATATGTAATCTAAGTTTGCCAAGTACATGGTGCACTAGTGCAGCTTTATCAGCCACAAATAAAAGTACATCTCCAGGTTCTACTCCTGCAGCATCTTGAATTTGTTTCATTTCAGCTTCAGTAAAGAATTTGGCGATTGGTGAATTGATTTCCATGCCGCCGTTTTCTGTAGCGCGGTAAGAGATCCAAGCTAAACCTTTAGCTCCATACTCACCTGACATTGCAAGATCTCTAAGATCATCTAAATCTTTACGGCTAAGTTTTGCTCCACCTTTATAGTTAATAGCCTTAACTTTGCCACCGGATTGCGCCACGCCAGCAAATGCTTGGAAGCCACTTCCTGCCATGATTTCACTTAGGTCAACTAATTTCATGTCGAATCTAACATCTGGTCTATCACAGCCATAGAAATTCATAGCATCGTCATGAGTGATTCTAGGAAATGGTGCAGAAACTTCAATATCCACTGCTGCAAATGCCGCAACAATAAGACCCTCAGTAGTAGTCATGATTTCTTCTTGATCAATAAAACTCAACTCCAAGTCGATCTGAGTGAATTCAGGTTGACGATCAGCTCTAAGATCTTCATCACGGAAACATCTAGCTACTTGGTAGTAACGATTAAAACCGCTCATCATTAGTAACTGTTTGTAAAGTTGTGGCGATTGCGGTAACGCATAAAAATTATTAGGATGCACTCTGCTTGGAACTAGATAGTCACGCGCACCTTCTGGTGTAGATTTAGAAAGTATCGGAGTCTCAATCTCCATGAAGTTTTCATCGTTAAGATAGCTTCTCATTGCATGCACGATTTTGTGACGGTTCACTAAATGCTTGCGCTTGTCTGAGTTACGTAATTCTAAGTAACGATATTTCAAACGTAGATCTTCATTAACATTTGCAGCTTGATCAATTTGGAAAGGCAAAGCTTTACTAGTGTTGAGAATTTCAACATCATTAGGATAAATTTCGATAGCACCA
>CAYQSL010000282.1:0-2208 GCA_964420165.1 uncultured Gammaproteobacteria bacterium
CTATCGATTAGGACCTTGTCCTGACCGGAAGTTATACTTCCTAAAAACTATCTGAAATTTTAAAAACAATAGAGCTTACGCTAGATGTTGAAGCAACAGTTACAGAAGAAAATATTCTTATTCATAATGATTCAGGTAATCCAGCTTACCTAAGAAACATTGCAGAGCTAAGAATTGGAGAAGCTCTTAGACAAGGTGCTGTAACAAAAGATGGTAAAGGTGAAGTAGTTGCCGGCATAGTCATGATGCTTAAAGGCGAAAACAGCAGAGAAGTTATCAAAAGGGTAAAAGAAAAAATCAAGGAAATAAACAAAAACCTACCTGAAAGCGTGCGTGTGACTGCCTTTTACGACCAAACAAATTTGGTCGAACAAACCATTAAAACCGTTAAAACTAATTTACTAGAAGGAGGACTTTTAGTCCTAGTAGTTTTATTCCTCATGCTCGGCAATCTCAGAGTTGCATTGATTGCAGCTGTATCTATACCAATATCACTGATGTTTTCTTTTATTGGAATGAAAGCTCTAGGCATTACAGCAAACATTATGAGCCTGGGAGCAATTGACTTCGGGATGATTGTCGACGGCTCTATTGTAATGATCGAAAACATTCTTAGAAAGTTTTCTCATCCAAACCAAGACTCAAAAGAAACTATCATCAAAGATTCAATTAGTGAAATGGCTAAACCAATTGCTTTTGGCATACTCATTATCACCATTGTTTATTTACCAATACTCAGCTTAGAAGGTATTGAGTACAAGATGTTCTCTCCAATGGTATTCACACTAAGCTTTGCCTTATTGGGATCTTTACTTTGTGCCTTAATCTTGGTTCCAGTTCTAGCTATATTTTTTCTACCAAAAGACCTAGTTGAAAAAGAAAATTGGCTAATTAACAAAGTCAAACAACCTTACTTAAAGAATCTAAAACACTTTCTAGGAAAGCCTTCTGCTTTAATTAAAATCACTTTACTTACATTTATAGTCGCTTTAATTTCCTTACCTTTCCTGGGCACAGAATTTGTACCAAGATTAGATGAAGGTGATTTGATGATTGAGATGAGAAGCCTGCCTAGCATTTCATTAACTCAAGCTGTGAATAATACTACTGCCGTAGAACAAGTAATCAAAAAAGTTCCAGAAGTCCTTGCCGTCGTATCTAAGACTGGAAGACCCGATTTAGGCACAGACCCAATGGGAGTATTTGCTTCAGATATTTACGTACATCTTAAACCTAAATCCAAATGGCGCAGGGGGTTTAACAAAGAAAAGTTAATTGAAGACATTAGCCAACAGCTCAATAAATCCATAATTGGTGTATCTTATAACTTCACTCAACCCATTGCTATGCGTGTAGATGAGCTAGTTTCAGGAGTACGCTCAGATGTGGCTGTCAAAGTCTTTGGTAAAGATACAAATATACTCTTAGAAAAAGCTACAGAGATCGAAAAGCAAATAAGAACAGTAAAAGGTCAAAGCGATTTACAAATAGAAAAAATAGTAGGTTCTAAACAATTAATTATCAAGCCTAACCGTGAAGCTATGGCACTCTATAACGTTGATGTCTCTGATTTGCGTGATGCCATTAATACGGCTATCATCGGCACTCAAGTAACAGAAATTCTCGATGGTAAAAAACGTTATGCACTTCGAGTAAAACTATCCAATGATTTAGAAATAGATCCTGATGCATTTGGAGCTTTATTAATTGAAACTCATAACGAGAGTAAAATCCCTTTATCGCAACTAAGCCAATTAGAAATTATTGAAGGCATAGAAACTATTAATAGAGAATTTGGTGAACGCAGAATTGTCGTACAAATGAATGTTCATGGGCGTGACATGGGTTCATTTGTTAAAGAAGCTAAAAAGAAAATCGAGAAGTCAGTTAAATTAGCTCCTGGATATTTCATTGAATGGGGTGGGCAATTTGAGAACCAAGAGCGTGCTATGAAAAAATTAATGTGGGTAGTACCATTGGCTATCTTATTAATTCTTGGACTCTTAGTATTAACTTTCAATTCACTTAAAGATGCTTTGATTGTTTTTATCAATATACCTTTTGCACTAATTGGCGGCGTTCTAGCACTGTGGCTGAGAAGCATGTATTTAAGCGTGCCTGCCGTAATTGGCTTCATTGCACTTTTTGGTGTTGCTGTATTAAATGGTTTAGTTTTAATTAGCACTATCAAAAAACTCCACAACGAAG